>DATFOP010000160.1:0-17184 GCA_035265505.1 Propionibacteriaceae bacterium
CCGGGCGGTCGGCGCCGTGCTCGACGCGATCATCGTGTTCGCCACGTTCACCCTCGGCTTCGCGGCCGTGAACCTGCTCAGCACAGTCGTGCTCGGCATCTCCCTCGATCAGGACCGCACCGGCATCGTGGCGACCGTCGCATTCGCCGTGTGGTGGTTCAGCTACTCCTTCGTATGCCTTGCGGTCAGCGGTCGTACGGTCGGCAAGGGCTTGATCGGGATCCGCGTGGTCGGGGCGGACGGGCAAAGCGTCGCAGTCCGGGGCGCGTTCGTCCGTACCCTTACTTTCCCGCTGAGCATTCTGTTCCTCGGCCTCGGATTTGTTCCTCTCGTCGTCCGTCGAGACCACCGCGCATTGCACGATCTGTTGGCCGGCACCTGTGTCGTGTCCGACTGGGGCGACCGTCCGGCGCTGCTGTCTGGTCCGCTGACCGCTTTTCTGCGCCGGGCCTCGCCCGATACCGCCCCGCTCGGGTAAGCCGCCACCGCTCCACCGAAGCGCATCCGCGGCCAGGGTGGCCCCACGCTTGACAGGAAACCATATGGTTTCCTATTATGGAGCTCGTGGAGACGGTGTTCCGGGCCCTCGCGGATCCGACTCGGCGGGCGCTGCTCGATGCGCTGTTCGAGCGTGACGGCCAGACGCTGGTGGCCCTGACCGCCCGCCACGACATGACGCGGATCGCGGTGGCCAAGCATCTCCGGCTGCTCGAGGATGCTGGCCTGGTGGTGAGCCGGCGGCGCGGTCGGGAGAAGTTGCACTACTTGAACACCGTTCCGATCCGCCTCATCCATGACCGGTGGGTGAGCAAGTACACCGAGCCGTGGGCCGCCGGTCTGGCCGGGCTGAAACGCGAATTGGAGCGCCCGATGGAGAAAGTGTTCGAGATTTACATCCGTACGACGCCGGAGCGTCTCTGGGAGGCGATCACCGACCCGGCGATCCACGCAAAATACCAGTTCGGTGCTGGCATCGAGTCAGACTGGACGCCGGGCTCGCGCTACCAGCTGAAGCCGGCCGGGGCCGAGAGCGCGCTCGCCGAGGGGGAGAATCTCGTCGTAGAGCCGCCACACCGACTCGTGCATACCTTGCACACGTTGTGGAGTGAGCAGGCGGAGCGCGAACCGACCTCCCGCGTGACGTGGGAGATCGAACCCGTTGGCGACTCCTGCCGGCTCACGGTGACTCATGACCAGCTCAGTGACACGGCCCCAGCCGAGATTTACGGCGGGTGGCCGATGATCCTGTCGGGCCTCAAGACTTGGCTGGAAACCGGCCAGACCCTCACCACCCCCGGCTCGCTCATGTACGGCGTGGGCTGAGGTGAAAGGAGATTTGCCATGCCACGGACCACACCTTCACTAACGATGTCCATCCATTAGCCGCGATGACGATCGACAAGACCTTTGCCGCCGCCTTGCAGAAGAGTTCCGCCAAGGGCGGTTGGACCTACGTCGTGACCGATTGGAGTGCCGAGTTCTTCGGCACCCGCGGCCTGGTCAAGATCGCTGGAACTGTTGACGGCCAGCCATTCCGCAGCTCCTTCATGCCTCTGGGCGACGGAACGCACAAACTGCCGATCAAGGCCGACTTGCGGCGGCTGCTCCAGAAGGAGGAGGGCGACACCGTCACCATCCACCTCACGGAACGGCTCGGGTAGGGCAGTTCGCTTCGTTCAGGGGATGGCACCGCGGTACGGTCGCACATCGTGGGTGGCCTGAAGAGTGAGGACGAGATGGCGGGTGCGGCTGCGCATGGCGTGGGGCCGCACCCGCTGCCCTGGCCGGACGACCCCCGGCTCGATCCGGAGTTGCTGGCCAGCGGAGACCAGCGCAACGTGGTCGACCACTACCGCTACTGGAAGCTCACCGAGATCGTCGCTGATCTTGATCGGCGCCGGAATCCGCTGCAGATTGCCATCCAGAACTGGGAACACGACTTCAACATCGGCTCGGTGATCCGTACCGCCAATGCGTTCAACGTCGCCGGCGTGCATATCCTCGGCCGGCGGCGATGGAACCGGCGCGGGGCGATGGTGACCGATCGATACCTCCACCTTCACCATCACGGGACCGTCGCGGACTTCGAGGACTGGCTCGCCAAAGAGCGCTATGTGGCGATCGGGGTGGACAACCTTGAGAACGCTTCCCCGCTCGAGTCCTTCGAGCTGCCAGAACGGGTCTGTCTGGTCTTCGGCTCGGAAGGTCCTGGCTTGACCGAAGAAGTGGTGAACGTCTGCGAAGGACTGGTCGCGATCACTCAGTACGGGTCGACCCGCTCCCTCAACGCCGGCGCTGCAGCAGCAATCGCCATGTACGCCTGGGCGCTGCGCTGGATCCCGCGCTGATTTCTGGGCTTGCTGCGAACTGGTATGGACTGGTCTAGCCTGGATCAGGTCACCAGCGGCTAGGAGAACTGATGATTCGGGGGACCGCGCGCGTGCGCTCAGGCGGCTATCGGTTCGAACGCCCCGTGGGCGCGGCTACCACCAAGCGCGTACATGTGCGCAGCATCCTCGAGCAGCTGATCGACGCGGAGCTGAGTCCGGGAGACGCCATCCCGTCCGAGCGGGCGCTCGTCCAGCGCCTGGGGGTGAGCCGGGTGACCGTGCGGCAGGCCATCGCGGATCTCGTCGAGACGGGAGCCCTGGAACGCGTCCACGGTAAGGGCACCTACGTCACCGGTCCTCAGGTCGACAGCCGGTTGCATCTGACCTCCTTCAGCCGAGAGATGCGAGACCGCGGGCTGTCCCCGGCCTCGGTCGTGCTGTCCGCTACCGAGGAACCCGCAAACGAGGGTGTCGCTCAGGCGTTGCGGCTCCGGCCCGGCCGCCCGGTGATCTGCGTGAAGCGGCTGCGTACCGCGGAGGGCGCTCCCATGGCGTACGAGGTGGGCTACTACCCTTCGGTTCTCTTTCCCGGACTCTTGCAACGCGAACTGGGCTCGCTCTACGACGTGTTCGCCAGCGACTACGGAGTAGTGGCGACCAGCGGTGAGCAGACCGTACGCGCCGAGTCCGCTGACGCCCACCTGGCCCGGCTGCTGGGCATCGCCAAGCGCGCGCCGCTGTTGGTGCAGGAGCGGGTCACCCGTGCCGCCGAGCGGGTCATCGAGCTGTCAACCTCCTGGTATCGCGCCGATCGTTATCGCATCCACATGGCGGTCACGCCCCGAGGCGCTCGACAGAATTGACGCCCGGCGAACGTTTGGCCTAGCGATCCCCTCATGCGCGTGAATCGTGGTCTCCGCCTTTGGGCGCCAACCCTGCCGCGTGTCGGAGACAATGAAGTAATGACCGTCAGCCGGATCTCAGAATTGATCGTGCCGTATGACGCCCAACAGATTGAGCTGAAGGTGCAGCGACGGCGCCGCAGGATGCGCTCGCAGCTGATCAGCGTGTTCGTCACCGTCGTGATCATGGCTGGGCTCTACTTCTGGCAGCGCGACCAGCTTCAGGGTGCTGGATTTCTCGTGATCTACGGGGTGGTGCTGGGCGTGCCATTGATCTTGTTCCTGGTGTTTCTGCTCGGCTACCGGCAGTCCAAGAAGGAGCTCGCGACCATGGGGTCGGGTACAGCCGTGCGGATCGGAGTGCCCGGCGTCCAGGTCGCCGACGTGTTCGTCGCGTGGCCGGAGGTGGCCTCCCTTGCTGCAGTTCGAGGCGGCATCGGGCGTGCCCCGCTGCTGCGGCTGGCGACGACGGACGGCCGCCAGGCTCGTGTGCCGTTCGATCAGATCCCCACCTATCCGGCAACCCTCGACGGCACCGTGCGCGCTTTCTCTGCGGGCCGGCACGGCGTCGATCTGACTGCCCTCGACAACTGAGATAGAAGCCGGCCGGTTGGCCACGCCGACCCGTTGCCTGACAGACTTATTCTGCTGGCCGTCGTGGGTGCGCAAACGGCGTACGCACGAAATGTGACGGCACGAAAGGAACGTTCAGCCATGCCCATCGCGACTCCCGAGGTCTACGCCGAGATGATCGACGCGGCCAAAAAGGGCTCATTCGCCTACCCGGCGATCAACGTCAGCTCTTCACAGACTTTGAACGCCGCCCTGCAGGGCTTCGCGGAAGCAGGCTCGGACGGCATCCTTCAGGTGTCCACCGGAGGCGCTGAGTACGCGTCCGGGCCCACGATCAAGAACCAGGTGACCGGTGCGGTCGCTCTGGCCACGTACGCCCACGAGGTCGCCAAGAATTATCCAATCAACATCGGGCTGCACACCGATCACTGCCCGAAGAACAAGTTGGACGGCTTCGTCCGGCCGCTGCTGGCGATGTCCAGCGAAAGAGTGAAGAACGGCGGTCTGCCGATCTTCCAGTCTCACATGTGGGACGGGTCGGCCGTGCCCGTGGAGGAGAACCTCGCCATCGCCGACGAGCTGTTGGCCCTGACGTCGGCCGCGAACGTGATCTTGGAGATCGAGGTCGGCGTGGTTGGCGGCGAAGAGGACGGCGTCAGCGCCGAGATCAATGAGAAGCTCTACACCACCGTCGAAGACGGCCTTCGGACGGTCGACGTGCTGGGCACTGGAGAAAAAGGCCGCTACATCACCGCCCTGACCTTCGGCAACGTGCACGGCGTCTACAAGCCAGGCGCGGTCAAGCTCCGTCCCGAGGTGTTGAAGGAGATCCAGGACGATGTCGGTGCCAAGATCGGCAAGGAGCGTCCGTTCGACCTGGTCTTCCACGGAGGCTCCGGGTCGACGTTGGACGAGATCCGGGCGGCCGTCGACTACGGCGTGATCAAGATGAACATCGACACCGACACTCAGTACGCCTTCACGCGACCGGTGGCGGCGCACATGTTCACCAACTACGACGGCGTGCTCAAGGTCGATGGGGAGGTCGGCAGCAAGAAGGCGTACGATCCACGCGCTTGGGGCAAGGCGGCCGAGGCCGGCATGGCGAAGCGCGTGGTCGAGGCGTGCGAAGACCTGCGTTGTGCCGGTACGTCGTTGGCGAAGTAGCTTCCCGTGCTGGCTTCGGCCAGGCCGATGTCGAAGGGCGGAGCGGGTAGGCGGCGTTAGTCTCGGAGCGTGACCGAGGTGGCTACCCGACCAGCGCCGGTATGCCGAGTCTGGTCGCGCAGCAGGATAATCGCTGAGGATTTGACCGGCGAGGACCTCAGCGACGTGCTCGAGCTGCATTCCGACGCGTCGGCATGGTGGATATTGCCCCGCGAGGACCATTACGGGGCCGCCGAGCTGAAGGACGTCGCCCGCGCTCTTGATCTTGACGAGTTGGCGATCAAGGATCTGCTGGCCGAGGACCGACGGGCCAAATTCGAGACGATCGGGCAAGCCCGCCTGGTGATCACGAATGCAGCGGTCCTCGATCGCGATCGAGCACAACTGTCAGCCGTGCCGATCTCGATCATTGCCACCGATCGCGCGCTGATCTGCCTGGTCGAATCCAGCGCGAGCTTTCGGCCCGCGCAACTGCTGTTGGGCCATGAGGAGCAGTTGACGACTGGAGGCGTCGAAGCCGCGCTGCAGATCGTCATGGAGGCGATCATCCGCAGCTATGAGGAGGCGGTTCAGTGGCTCGAGGTCTCCAGCGACCAGCTCGCCAACGTGCTGTTCGAAGAGCGGCCACTGGACAAGCCTGAACAACTGCGCGCGTTCAAGTTGCGGAGCGCGCTCTCGCAGCTGCGCCGGCTCACCGATCCTATGCGGGTCGTGATGAACGACATCGTCGAGAGCCCACCGACCACCGCCAAGTCCAAGACCAGGAACACCAGCGTCAATCGACAGTGGAAGCTGCTGGCGGAGCAGCACGACCGCGCTGCCAATGCCACCGATGCGCTGCGCGAGGCTCTCGCGTCGGTATTCGATACCAGCTTGGCGCTGGCCGACGTGCGGATGAACCAGAACATGAAGAAGTTGACTGGCTGGGCCGCGATCATTGCCGTCCCGACGCTGGTGACCAGTTTCGTGGGGATGAACGTGAGATTCCCGCTGGTCGGCTCCGTGCTCGGTTTCTGGATCTACTTCGCGGTCATGATCGTCGCGGGCGTCGTTCTCTACTTTCTCTTCCGCGCCAAGGACTGGGTCTAGCCAGCTAGTCAGCGGTCTGGTCTGCCGGGGCGTACTACATTGGCGCGATGACCGCGTCTTCGCATCGGGACTTGTTCGCAGCAGGCACTGGTCCTGAACCGACCCGCTTGCCGGAGGACCCGGCCGCAGCAGCCCTCAGTGGCAATGGCCGGCAGCAGCTGATCGAGGTTGTCTGCCAGTATCCAGCGTCCAGCTTGAGTTGGGCGCTGCTGGCCGAGGAGGCGCTCGTGCTGCATAGCCGCGAAGGCGACGTCTCCGCGTACGCGTATGCCCGGACGGGCTATCACCGCGGACTCGATGCGCTCCGCCGAGCAGGCTGGAGAGGGTCTGGCCCGATCCCATGGGAGCACGAACCCAACCGCGGATTCCTGCGGGCGCTACACGCACTCGCTGTGGCCTCGGAGCGGATCGGGGACACCGCCGAGCAGGAACGCTGCGCGCAATTCTTGCGAGACTCGTCCGAGACCGCCCACATTGCTTTGACAGGACAATCTGCCGGTACGGCCTCTGGAGGACGGGACACGCCGTAAGAACTCCGGTAGGGTTAGGTGGCAAGAGTCCCTGTGGCGAATGCGCCCAGGGACTTGACTCTTGTCGTACGGATACGTGCGCAGCAGAAGGGCGGCGATCACATGCCGAGCATTGTGATAATGGGTTCACAGTGGGGTGACGAGGGCAAAGGGAAGGCGACCGACCAGCTGGGCGACCGGGTCGATTACTGCGTCCGCTACTCCGGAGGCAACAACGCGGGACACACCATTGTCGTCAACGGCGAACGCTACGCGCTCCACCTGCTCCCGTCCGGCATCCTCAACCCACGATGCGTGCCGGTCATCGGCAACGGCGTCGTCGTCGATCTCGACGTGCTGTTCACCGAGATCGAGGGCCTGGCCGCTCGCGGGGTCGATGCCTCACACATGATCATCTCCGCCAACGCGCACGTCATCACCTCCTACCACCAGGTGATCGACAAGGTCACCGAACGCTTCCTCGGCAAGGCCAAGATCGGCACCACCGGTCGCGGTGTCGGTCCCGCCTATTCGGACAAGGTCAACCGGATCGGTGTCCGGATTCAGGATCTATTCGACGCGTCGATCTTGCGGCAGAAGGTCGAGGCAGCGCTGGAGCAGAAAAACCACATGCTGGTCAAGGTCTACAACCGGCGCGAGATCGACCCGGTCCAGGTCACCGAGCACCTGCTCTCCCACGCTGAGCGGATCAAGCCGCACGTGGCTGACGTGAGCCGGGTGCTCAATGACGCTCTAGACGCGGGCAAGGTGGTCCTGTTCGAGGGCGCCCAAGCGCACCATCTCGATGTTGATCATGGCACTTATCCGTACGTGACCTCGTCCAATCCTGTCGCGGGCGGCGCGTGTGTCGGTTCGGGCGTCGGCCCCACCAGGATCAACCGGGTGGCGGGCATCGCCAAGGCCTACACCACGCGGGTCGGCGAAGGTCCGATGCCCACGGAGCTGCTCGATGCCGACGGCGAGCGTCTCCGGGAGATCGGCGCAGAATTCGGTACCACGACCGGGCGCAAGCGGCGTTGCGGATGGTTCGACGCCCTCGTGGTGGAGGCAGCGGCGAAAGCCAACGCGTTCACCGACATCTTCCTCACCAAACTGGATGTGCTGACCGGCTGGGACAAGATTCCGGTGTGCGTCGGCTACCGGGTCAACGGCCGGCGCTACGACACCTTGCCGGTTTCGCAGAGCGACTTCCACCATGCCGCCCCCATTTACGAGGAGCTGGACGGCTGGAGTGAGGACATCAGCGAATGCCGTGAGTTCGAGGACCTACCCAAGCACACCCAGGCCTACGTCAACCGCCTGGAGGAGCTCTGCGGCACGCGGATCTCCGGAATCGGTGTGGGCCCGTCGCGGGAACAGTCGATTGTGATCAACGACCTGCTCTGAAGAGCTGTTGACACCAAGCGATTCGCCGCTCAAACGGCGTCCACCGGCCAACAGCTTTACAGTGGGCCCATGCGCAGGCCGACCGCACAGGATGTGGCGAACCTGGCGGGCGTATCGCGTAGTTCCGTCTCGCTGGTGCTCAACGGCCGCGCCGCGGGCAACATCGCAGCGCACAAGCAGCAGGCGATCCTCGAGGCTGCCGAGCGTCTGAACTACCGACCTAACGCGGTCGCTCTGAGCCTTAGCAGCCAACGGACCCGCACCATCGGGGTCCTGACCTGGCCGAGCGTCTGCGGGACGCCATCGCTGATCATGCGAGCAGCCCTGCGGACGGCAACTCAGGCGGGCTATGTCCTGATCTTCATGGACACCGGGGGCGATCATGATGTCGAGAGCCAGGCGCTGGCGTCGTTACGCGATCGCCAGGTCGAGGGTCTGTTGGTGATCGCCCCCGAGGTTGTTGATTATCGGCCGGCCGAGCCGATGCTCTCCATGCCGACGATCCTGGTGAACTGTGCCGACCCGCAAGCAGGCGTCACCAGCGTGGTGCCCGATGAGACGGGTGCCGGCGCCACAGCGGCGCAGATTCTGATCGACGGTGGGCACTCACGGATCGGCCTGCTGGCGGGGCCGTCGGAGTCGGTTCAGACTCGGCTCAGAGTGGCTGGGTGCCATTCGGTCCTGGCTCTGGCGGACATCACCGCTTCCGTCGAGTTCGTCGGGGGCCGCGACGCCGCATCCGCTGCCGTGGCTACGCGGACCTTGCTGACCCAGCCGGAGCCGCCCACCGCGCTCATCTGCGCTCATGAGCGGCTGGCGGTCGGCGCCGCTTTGGCGGCGGCGCAGCTCCAGCTTGACATCCCTCAGGACCTGTCGCTGGTCAGCCTGGAGGACGGTGAACAGCTGGCCTGCGAGCTGAGCCCGGCGGTCACCACGATCAAGCGTCCGGATCAGGCGATGGCGGAGCAGGCGGTCACCATGCTGCTGGAGCGGCTGGCCGACGACACCGAAAACTCGGTCAAGCAAGTCGCCTTTGTCTGCCCGCCGGTGCTGCGCGATTCGGTCGGGCCGCCGCGGTCGGCGAGTCAGTCCTGGTCGACAGCGAGCCGGTAGACCCGTACGGCTGAGCCGCCGGCTTCAATCGACCATCGACTCGAAGCGCTCGGGTAGGCACGAGTGGTGTGGGCAGCGCCACCACTGAACGCCTCGATGATGCTGCCATCGACGAAGATCCTCGCCGGGGCGGCGGCTGAGCCGGTCACCGCCACGATCGCTTGCTCAGCGTCACCATCAATCAGTCGCAGCGTCGCCGGGCCGTCGGTAACGATCTCGAAGGCATGCTCGGTAATCGCCTCCTGCCGCGGCAGCTCAGCTGAGCGCAGACCCGTCAGCTCGGCTGCTGGTCGTGAGCAGAGCCGCCCATCGCGAACGAACAATTCCCGGGGAAACGTCAGCATTCCGGCCCAGCCTGCCGCGATGATCTGCTCCGGCGTCCGGCCGATCTCCCACGCCCAGCCCCAGAGCAGCGTACGGTCAGTCGTCGGCATGACCTGTGGTGCGTAGAAGGCCGGTCCTTCGTCGACCACGCCAGTTGCTCTCGCCTCGAAGCGCAGACTGTCCCGCTCGGCGACCAGGTTGCCGAGCAGGTAGCGGACTCCAATGAGCCGGTGGGTGTCGTTGACCCAGGCCCAGAGCGACAGTAGGAGCACCCACTGATCATCGATCCGGACGACGTTCGGGCACTCCCAGATGTTGGCCGTCGTCATCTGGGCGGCGATCGGATCGTCGTCGTTGAAGAGCGCACCCAGCTCAAGCCACTGGGTCAGGTCGTCGCAGGCCCAGACCAGCAACTGTGGATGGCCATGGCGATGCCCCGCTCCTTGCACCGCGTAACGGCGCCCGTCGTAGCGAAAAACGAAGGGGTCTCTGACCTCGTCGAGGCCGGGCCGGATCGGCGTCACGACGACGGCCGCATCGTCCTGTCGCCAATTCAGCAGCGACCGATCACTCCGGGCCAGCGCGACGACGGCGCGCCGTGCATCATCCGGGTTCGCGGTATAGATCGCCGTGGGTATGCCCGCGTCATCGGTGACGCAGCCGCTCCAACAGCCTGCGGCATCGATCATGCCCGGTCGCGGCACCAGAGCGGGCGGATGGTGCGCCCAGCGCAGGAGATCGGTCGAACTGACATGTCCCCAGTGCACGTTGCCATGCCACGGAGCATCTGGATTGTGCTGGAAGAACACGTGGTAGGTGCCGTCGATCAGGCAGACGCCGTTCGGGTCGTTCACCCATCCCTTGGCGGGCCGAATGTGCAGCGCTGGAAAGATCCGGTCGGGCATGGCCGCCCAGGCTATCCGCTATCGGAGACTCGGCCGCCCCGGCGTTGGCTGACCGCCGCGCGCCCATCGCAAGCGTCTGGCACTATTCGTCGTTGCCTGGCATCGGTACGGTGACAGTGGTGACTAAGGCGACGCGCGTGACCTCGGCGGTGGCAGCGACCGCGCTGGTGGTCGGCCTTGTGGGCGTCGTGCTTGCGGTCAGCGACGGTCGGCCTAAGGCCTCGAACATCACCCCCCCTTCCCCGAGCCGTGTGACGCCGACCATCACGCCTCCCACCACTCCGACCCCCACCGTTCCCCCGCCGCCTGCGCTCCTGCTGCCCAACATGAGGAGTCTGCGTGCGAGTGATCTGAGTATCGAGGTTGTCGGTGATGTCCGACGACTGCGGTTCGCCGCCTCGCTGGCCAACGTCGGGCCCGGACCGCTCCTGTTGCTGCCCCGGGGACGGGGAGAATGCCGGCGTGGACAGCATGAGGCCGTCCAAGTGCTGTATCGAGACCGGAACCGGAATGGGACGTTTCAGCGCGCCCGCGACCGTCAGGGAAACCGGCGAGTGACCGGATGCATGCTCCGCCATTCCGGCCACAACCATTGGCACTTCGACGCGATGGCGGCCTACTCGCTGAGGCGCCCGGGCTCATCGCAAGCCCTGGTTGCCCGCAAGAAGGTCAGCTTCTGCCTACGAGACAACCGCCGGGTTCCCGGCCAGCGCGTGGTTGTCCCACGACGGCACTTCGGAAAGTGTTCGCGCAACAGCCAGCAGGGGATTTCGCCAGGCTGGGTGGATCTCTACAAGGCGGACCTGTCCGGGCAATGGTTGCGGCTGCCCAACTCAGTGGATTCGGAGGTCGTCTGCCTCGACCTTCGGGCCGACCCACTTGATCGGCTGGTGGAGACCAACGAGACCGACAATGCGACGTCGGTGGCAATCCGCGTCGACGGCACCAGAGTGCGCACCTCGAAGTCGGCCGCCTGTCGCTGACCGAGAGCTTCGGTAGGCTTCTGGCACGTGGTGACTGCTCTTCGGGTGCTGGTGATCGGCTCCGGCGGACGTGAGCACGCGCTGGCTCTCAGTCTCAGTGGTGATCCGGCGGTGAGCGAGCTCCACGTCGCCCCTGGCAACCCTGGCACCGCTCAGATCGCAGCCAACCACGCGGTCGATCCATTGGACGGTGCGGCTGTCGCGGCCCTCACCTCGTCGCTGGGCGCCAATCTCGTGGTGGTAGGACCGGAAGCCCCGCTCGTTGCCGGTGTGGCCGACTCGGTCCGGGCTGCCGGGATTGCCTGCTTCGGCCCCTCCAGGGCAGCCGCCGCAATCGAAGGCAGCAAGGCGTTTGCCAAGGGTGTGATGGCCGCAGCGGGCGTACCGACAGCCCATGCGCGGGAATGCGCAGGGCCCGCCGACATCGAGGCCGCCCTCGACGAGTTCGGATCGCCGTACGTGGTCAAGGACGACGGACTGGCGGCGGGTAAGGGTGTGGTAGTCACCTCCGACCGTCAGGCGGCGCTGGCGCACGGACTTCGCTGTGGCCGGGTGGTCGTTGAGGAGTTCCTGGACGGTCCGGAGGTAAGCCTGTTCGGCATCACCGACGGCACGACGGTACGGGCGTTGCAGCCAGCGCAGGATTTCAAGCGCGTGGGCGATGGGGACACCGGTCCTAACACCGGCGGCATGGGGGCTTACACGCCGTTGCCATGGGCGCCCGATGATCTTGCCGACGAGGTGACGCAGGCCGTGCTGCAACCGACAGTCGACGAGCTGGCCCGCCGCGGCACACCCTTCGTCGGTCTGCTCTACGCAGGGCTGGCGCTGACTGACCGCGGGATCCGGGTGATCGAATTCAATGCTCGGTTCGGCGATCCGGAGACCCAGCCATTGCTGGCCCGCCTGGAAACGCCCCTGGGAGAGCTTCTGCATGCAGCGGCCACCGGTGATCTCGCCGCCCAGCCGGAGCTGGCATGGGGCAGTGGGGCGGCCGTCGGCGTGGTGCTCGCGGCCGCGGGCTATCCGGGCACGCCCCAGACCGGCGGGCTGATCACCGGTCTGGACGCTGCGGCCGAGAACGGCAGCCAGATCATTCATGCCGGCACGGCGCTTGACG
Organism: Propionibacteriaceae bacterium; assembly: GCA_035265505.1. GTDB lineage: Bacteria > Actinomycetota > Actinomycetes > Propionibacteriales > Propionibacteriaceae > Microlunatus. Next base: position 12,423 of record DATFOP010000160.1, read on the forward strand.
GGGAGGGCCGTTTGATCGGTTCCGGTGGCCGCGTGCTGGCCGTGGTGGGCACCGGTGGCGATCTCGAAGCAGCGCGGGCCCGGGCGTACGACTCGATCGCCAAGATCAACTTGCGCGGCTCGTTCTACCGGACGGACATCGCTCTGGCGGCCGCCCAGCTGGCGATTCGTTGATCATGCCGATCGGCAACGTGCTCGCCAACCGCTACGCGTCGGAGGAGATGCGGCAAACCTGGTCGGCGGAGAGCAAGATCATCGCCGAGCGCCGGTTGTGGCTCGCTGTGCTCACCGCTCAACGCGATCTTGGTGTCGACTTCGGCGGCGATGACCCGACCGCTGTGATCGCGGCGTACGAGGCGGTGCTTGAAAACGTCGACCTGGCTCGGATCGCCGAGCGTGAGCAGATCACCCGACACGACGTCAAGGCACGGATCGAGGAGTTTAACGCGCTGGCGGGCTTCCAGCACATCCACAAAGCGATGACGTCGCGAGATCTGACCGAGAACGTCGAGCAGCTGCAGATCATCTCGTCCCTCAAGATCATTCGGAACCGAGTGGTCGCGACCTTCGTCCGGCTCGCCCAGCTGGCAACGGATCACGCCGAACTCGCCATGGCCGGCCGCTCGCACAACGTCGCCGCGCAAGTCACCACGTTGGGGAAGCGCTTCGCGACCGCAGCGAACGAGCTGCTGGTGGCTTACGAGCGGCTGGAGGAGTTGATCGCCCGGTACCCGATGCGTGGCATCAAGGGGCCGGTCGGAACGAGCTCCGACATGCTGGACCTGGTCGGTAACCCTGGGGAACTTGCGGAGCTGGAGCAGCGCATCGCCGACCATCTGGGGTTTGCCCGGATCTTTCTGAGTACGGGGCAGATCTACCCGCGTTCGCTGGACCTCGACGTGGTCAGCGCGCTGGCCCAGGTCGCCGCCGCGCCTTCCAACGTGGCGACCTCCATCCGGCTGATGGCTGGCCATGAGCTGGTCACCGAGGGGTTCCAGCCGGGCCAGGTCGGATCCAGCGCCATGCCGCACAAGATGAACACCCGATCGTGCGAACGGGTGAACGGGCTGGCCGTCGTGCTCCGTGGCTACCTGTCGATGGTCGGTGAGCTAGCCGGAGACCAATGGAACGAGGGCGACGTGTCGGACTCGGTGGTCCGCCGAGTTGCGCTGCCGGACGCGTTCTTCGCACTCGACGGGCTGTTCGAGACATTCCTGACCGTGCTCGACGACTTCGGCGTCTTCCCAGCCGTGATCGAGGCGGAGTTGCGGCGTTACCTGCCCTTCCTGGCCACGACCAAGGTGCTGATCGCGGCCGTGCGCCGCGGCGTCGGCCGGGAAACCGCACATGAGGTGATCAAGGAACACGCGGTCGCGGTGGCTCTGAGCATGCGGGACACCGGGCGAAGCACCAACGACCTGCTCGACCGGCTCGCCGCCGATCCGCGACTCGGGGTAGCGAAGTCCGATCTGGAGGATGCTCTGGCGCAACCTCTGGAATTGGCGGGCATGGCCGGACAGCAGGTGGCCGCCGTGGTTGCGGAGGTGGACAAGATCGCCGCCGAGCATCCCGAGGCGGCGGCCTACCGACCAGGGCCGGTGATCTAGGGCTGGGGACACGGCGTCTGGGGCGCTGAGAATCGCCTGCGCGTAGTCCCGACACGCTGGAGGCTGCGGCTCACACGGCTCAACGGAAGGCGATTCTCAGCAAAACCGGCGCGTGGTGTCTGACTGGTCTGGAGGTTGACCCTCTCCAAGGCCGCGCCTAGGTTTTGCGACTGTGCGTGCCTATCTGGAACTGGCCCGAGGGGAGTTCCGCAGGTACAGCAGCTACCGACTGGCCGTGTTGGCCGGAGTGTTCACCAACTCGGTCTTCGGGTTCATCCGGGTAAGCATGCTCGGAGCGGCGATCGCCGCGGCCGGCGGCAGCCTTGCGGGTTACTCAGCCCTCGAGGTGTCGACCTACGTCTGGTTGGGTCAGGCACTGCTCGCGCCGCTCGGACTGATCATGTGGACCGAGATCGCTGATCGGGTCAAGACTGGGGAAATCGCCGTTGACCTTGCCCGCCCGGTCGATCTTCAGCTGGGTTGGTGGATGCGCGACCTCGGGCGGGCGGCGTTCATCTTTCCGACGCGGGGGTTGCCGCCACTGCTGGTGGGCATGGTCACCGTCGGGATGGCTCTGCCTGGCTCCTGGACCGCGGTCCCGCTCGGTCTGCTCAGCGTGATCATCGGCATCTCGATCAGCTTTACCCTGCGCTTCCTGCTCAATCTGATCGCGTTTTGGACGGTGGACGTTCGCGGCTTCGTAGGGCTCTACTTCGTGTTGGTTGGTCCGCTCTGCGGACTCTTCGTGCCAATCCACATGTTCCCGGAAGGGCTGCGGAGCGTGATCAATGCCCTGCCGTTTCCGTGGATGTTCCAGGCGCCGATCGACGTGCTGTCCGGCCGGGTGCTGGGCGGGGCGGCCTGGCGGGTGATCATGATCCAGATTTTGTGGCTGGCGGCGTTGCTCGTCGTTGGCCGGCTCGTCCTTCGGCGCGCCACTCACCGGTTGGTGGTCCAGGGTGGCTGAAGGATCGAACGTGGCGGGTTACCGATCGCTGGTCGGGTCACGGATTCGGGGCCAACTGGCCTATCGGACGAGCTTCGCGTTCCTGACGCTCACCTCGGCGGCAGTCGCTGTCGTGGAGCTCACCGAAATCTGGGTCATCTTGCACAATGTCCCGATCTTTGGTGGTCTGAACTTTGCCCAGGCCGCCCTGGTGTTCGCGCTGGCGAACTTGGGCTTTGCGCTCGCCGATGTCGTGTTCGGTCAGCTCGACGCGATTCCGACCTTGCTCCGGGCAGGGCAACTGGAGTCCCTGCTGGTTCGCCCACTGCCGTTGATGGCGCAGTTGATCACTACTGACTTCCAGCTCCGCCGCCTTGGCCGCGCAGCGGTCAGCATCGTGATCTTGATCATTGCGCTGAGCCAGATATCGGTCGCCTGGACGCCTGCGGTGATCTACCTCGTCGTCGCGACGCCGATCTTCGGTGCCTTGATCTATGGCGCTCTCTTTGCCGTCGCCGGCGGCGTGCAGTTCTTTCTGATCGACGGAGCCGAGTTCACCGCGAGCTTCGTGTACGGGAGCGGGTACGCCGGTGAGTTGCCGGGCAGCGTGCTGGCGGTGCCGCTGCGGCTGGCGTTCACCTTCGTCGCCCCGGCCACGATTACCGGGTATGCACCCGCGCTGCTTATCCTCCAGCTCCCAGGCCCGGCGTTCCTTCCCGCCTGGCTGGGCTGGTGTGCTCCGGTCTTCGCCGGTACGACCTGGCTGCTGGCCGGGCTGGGCTGGCGAGCTGGGATTCGACGCTTCACCGGGGCCGGCGGCTAACCATGGAGCCGATCATCGAATTCGACGACCTGCGTCGCGCGTTCGTCGTCCGGCGCAAGGCCGGAAATCTGCGAAGGGAAAAGACTCTGGTCCGGGCGGTCGACGGCATCACCGTCTCGATCATGCCTGGGGAGTCCGTCGGCTATATCGGCGCCAACGGCGCTGGCAAGTCGACCACGATCAAGATGCTGACCGGCATCCTGGTGCCGACGAGCGGTCGAGTCCTGACCTGCGGACTGGAACCGGTGCCGCAGCGACGCCGCCTCGCTCGGGAGCTCGGCGTGGTTTTCGGTCAGCGCAGCCAGCTCTGGTGGGACCTGCCGCTGCGAGACTCATTCAAGATTCTGGCGGCCATCCACCGCATGGCCGCCAGTGCGGCGGCCGATCGTACGGAGCACCTTGTCGAGGGACTCGGACTGCGCCCCCTTCTCGATACCGCGGTCCGCCAGCTGTCATTGGGTGAGCGGATGCGTGGCGAGGTGGCAGCCGCCCTCCTTCATCGGCCACGCTTGCTGGTCCTGGACGAGCCGACCATCGGCCTCGACATGATCAGCAAGGAGCGGCTACGGCACTTCCTTGTGACGGAGCGGGCCGCTTACGGCACGACGCTGTTGTTGACCACCCACGACATGAGCGACATCGAGCGGCTCTGCGAGCGGGTACTCGTCGTCGACCACGGTCGACTGGTCTTCGACGGCACGCTGGTGGCGCTGGCTGAGCGGGTCGCGGTGCAACGAGTGTTGGTCGTCGACCTACCGGGACCGCACCCAGATCTTGCTGTCGCACAGGCCGTGCATGCCGGTAGCGAGCTCGACGGCCAGCGTCAGCGATTCGCCTTCAGCCCCAGAGACACCACGGCGGCGCGCGTTCTGGCTGAAGTCACCGCGCAGGTGGAGGTCGTTGACCTGACGCTGGAGGAGCCCGCGATCGAGGACATCGTTCGTACGCTCTACTCCCAGACGTGAGTGGTCTCGCCAACATGCGGTGGTCTTGTGGGCGCGCGAGTAGACCCGGCCGCCTGTGAGCGGCTTCGCGCCCTGGCGACGGCTTCGCGCCGCCCCCGCGACGGCCGTACGCTCAAACCCCGACTTTGAGCCCGGGACGCACACTTCGAGCCCTTAAGAACGGGCTCAAAGAGGGCCTCCGGGCCTCAAAGTTCGAGGGAAGGACAAGGGCAAGGACCTCGGCTCAGAGAACCGTCTTGGACTCGTCGGGAATCAGTACCCAACCGAGGATGTAGAGCAGGATCTGCGGACCTGGAAGCAGCAGGCTGAGGACGAACAAGAGCCGGACAATGTTGGGCTTGATACCGAGTTGGCGGGCGACGCCCGCACAGACCCCGGCGATCATCCGGTCGTTGCTCGGACGGGTCATAGTGGTCATGGGG
>DATFOP010000161.1:0-2837 GCA_035265505.1 Propionibacteriaceae bacterium
TCACGAGGTCTGCATCAAATTCCTGCGCAGCGAAGCTGACTATGCTGCCGTTCGTGAACACGACGGTAACGTTTACCATTGATCCTCCCTACTCTGGTTTCCGACACCACGCATCTTACCCTTATATTGACCTGCCCCGCCGACGACCCTGGACCGTCTTGACCGGGGCAATGCCTTTCCAGCGGGAACTTCGCCTGTTAGAAGTTCGCGCTGGGCTTGGGGTGGTGGCATTATGCTTATAGTGGAAGGGGACCACCCGCCGAGTTCTCCAGGCGGGAGCGTCTCCTTTTGGGAGAGCAGGCAAGCTATGCGGGCCAGCGAGGAACTCAGTGATCGTACGCGCAGCGACACAGCGGAGGCTACGACCGACATGATAGAGGATGTAGAGCGGTACGAAGTCGGCCTCTTCGAGATGTCGGGCTAATCATAAGTGCCGAGACAAATCCGGACCGGGGTTACGCTACAGGCGGCCCCAGCCCTTCAACGTGAGGGGAGGCGGAGGGATTTTTGCAGCGCGGCCTTCGTTTTGCCAATCGTTCATAGGGTTGTTTACGGCAAGTACACCGATCATATCAGCGTCCGTAGACCGATACGACGTTGTGCTTGCCGGTGAACGGTTCGCGGTTCCAGCTGTCCCAACGGTCCTTCAGGCGCAACCCGGCAATCCGCGCCATGAGGTCGAGCTCGGCCGGCCATGCGTATCGCTGGACGATCGGGTTCAGGCGCATGCCCGTGCGAGAGATTGACACATGGCTCTCGTCGAGCATCTGCTTCGCCGGATCGTGACGAAGCACATCGAGCTGTACTGCATCGACTTCGATGGACTCCGCATCGACGTGTTGGTCGTTACGCAACCGGTAGAGGAAGGAGGGTGAGCCTGCCTCGATCACGAACGAGCCGTCGTCGGTGAGGTGGGTGGCGACGTTGTCGAAGCAGCGCACCTGATCTTCCTGGGTCAGCAAATTGAACAGTGTATTGAAGACGACGTAGATCAGACGGTACGTACCAGGAACCGGCACATCGGCGAAGTCGCCGATCGTGACCGAGATCCGGTCGCCACCCGGCTTGGTGCGCAGCCGCGCGACCATCGCGGGTGAGACGTCTACTCCGTCCACGCGGATCCCCCGATCGGCGAGCGGCAGCGCGATTCGACCGGTGCCGACGGCGAGTTCCAGCGCGGGACCGCCACCCGCCAGCTTCTCCAGGAACGCGACGGCCGCATTCTCGTCGCCGCGTTGCACGTCGTCGTACGTTCTGGCGACGTCCTCACCAAAACTCATGATTGGCTCGTAGTCCTTCACGGAAACCTCCCATTGCCCTAGACCCGCCGCATGAGGTGCAGCAGGTACTCTTTGCGGTTGATCGGGTTGTAGTCCGTCCGCGGCCGGGTCGGGGCCTTGCTGCGGACCGGTTGGTAGGAGTCGAACTCGCATTCCGCCAGGCCTTCACCACGGGTCAGCGCCGGTAGCTGTTGCTGCAACTCGTGCACCCGGGCCGCCGGAACCTCACCCTTCAGCATGTAGTACGACGAACCCCGTATCTCCTGGGTTTGCGGAAAGGCGCGCAGCCGCGTCATTGCGGACACCGTCGCCCCGAACGTATCCGACGGGATCTCGAGGTGGTAGCGGTGTATCGGCTCGCACACCACGGTGCCGGCCTGCTTCAGCGCGCCCATCAGCACCAGCGGGGTCAGAAGACGGAAGTCATAGGCGGTGGTCCCCGGCCACCGTCGTGGTGGGGCGTGGTAGTCGCAGTCGATCATGGTAACGCTGCAGTCAGTAACCTCCCATCCGTAGATTCCCTGGCGTAGGGTCTCTAGCACGGTGCGCTCCATGGCCTCATGAAAGGCCTCGACCGTCTTGTAGACATGAGTCGGTATCGACCCCACCTTGACATCCAGCCCGAACCGCACCCCCGAGCCGAGCACGGCCGGCTCGATGCGCAGCCCGATAGCGGCGAGGAACGGAGTAGTCGGCGAACGTGCCTTGGGGAGCAGCTCGACGGCGGCACCGACACCGATGGGCCGCTCGATGCAAATCGGCGTCGTTTCACGGAACTCGACCTCGAGGTCGTAATCGTTCGCCAGCGTCGCTCCGATGACCTCTTTCTGCACCTCACCGTAGAGCGAGACGTGCAGTTCCTGGCGTATGTCGTCCTGTCGCAGGTTGATCAGCGGGTCCTGCTCGGCGAGTTGGGTGAGCGCGACGTGCAGCGCGCCCTTGTCGGCGGGGCGACGGGGAGCGACGACCGTTTCCAGGGTTGGCGGGGCGAAATGGTGGCGCTCCGGGGTCGTCCGCGGTTCGCCGATCGCGTCCCCGATCCGAACTTCCCCGAGACCCCAGAGCCTGCCGATTCGTCCCGCGGCGACCGACGCGCGCTGGACGGACGAGCCACGCTCGAATACGCATACTCCGGTGACCTTCCCCTCCTCGTCCCTGTCGAATCGCAGAAGATCCCGCACCCTTACCGTCCCCGAGAACATACGGACGTACGCGATCTTCTCTCCTGCCGGAGCTCGTTCGACCTTGAAGACCACGCCAGAGACCGGGCCATCGACATCGCCTCCGGCCGCTGGCAGCAACTCCGTGATGCCGGAGATCAGCTCATCCACGCCCGCCCCTGTGATCGCCGAGCCGAAGAACACCGGATGCACCAGCCCCTTTCCGGTCTGCGCCGCAAGCTCGCCGCGGAGTCGGCGGTACGAGACCGTCGCCTCGTCGTCGACATAGGCGGCAAGAAACGCTTCGTCGTGGTCGGCGAGCAGATCGACCAGTCGGGAAGTAAAGTCGGCGTCGGCGGCATTGTAAGACGCGAAGCCGGGACTGCGGGTTCCCAAC
>DATFOP010000162.1:0-17816 GCA_035265505.1 Propionibacteriaceae bacterium
CCGGTAGGTGTCGTAGATCGAGTCAAAGATCAACGCTCGAGCGGGGGCCGCCGCGTCACCAACGGGAGCCGGAACCTGCGCCACGATTTGGTCCAGCAGCCGTGCCACGTTCTCGCCGGTCTTGGCGGAGACGCGGAGAACTTCCGACGGATCGACGCCGACGATTCCCGCCAGCTCGGCGGCGTACTTGTCAGGTTGGGCGCTCGGGAGGTCGATCTTGTTGAGCACCGGGATGACGTGCAGGTCGGCATCCAGGGCGAGATAAAGATTGGCCAGTGTCTGAGCCTCGATCCCCTGGGCCGCGTCGACCAACAGCACTGCACCCTCGCAGGCCGCCAGAGAGCGGGAGACCTCGTACGTGAAATCCACGTGTCCAGGGGTGTCGATCATGTTGAGCACGTAGGTTCCGGCGGTGGGCGCGACTCGGTTGTCACCAGGGAGACCGTCGCCACCGGCCACCACCCACGGCATGCGGACGGCCTGGGATTTGATCGTGATGCCACGTTCTCGCTCGATGTCCATCCGATCGAGATATTGCGCCCTCATCGATCGCTCGTCCACCACGCCGGTGAGCTGAAGCATGCGGTCAGCGAGCGTCGACTTGCCGTGGTCAATGTGAGCGATGATGCAGAAGTTCCGGATGATCGAGGGGTCGGTCCGGCCCGGCGGCGGAGCAGGGATCGGACTCACGACAACTTCCTCAGATATGCAGACGGATTCGGCACGCCATCATTCCACCCTCTGCCGAACTCCTCGGCCTCGAAGGAATTGGTCCCCTCGGTGAGCCGCTGGTAATCTAAGCGGTCGCGTCTGCACCCGCAGCCGCTGTCGTATCCAAATCCCGAAGGCTTGCACACGTGGCAAATATCAAGTCCCAGCTCAAGCGCATCAAGACGAACGAGAAGGCTCGTCAACGTAACAAGGCGACGAAGTCGGCGCTGCGAACCTCAATTCGCCGGTTCCGCGATGCTGCCAACGCTGGCGACACGGCCAAGGCAACCGAACTGGCCCGAGTTGCCTCGCGCGCGCTGGACAAAGCTGCCTCAAAAGGCGTGATCCACAAGAATCAGGCCGCCAATCGCAAGTCCGCTATTGCCGCCAAGGCTGCTCGGCTGAGCTGACCGAACTCAGGTAGGCCACCAAGCCGACGCTTCGTCCCGATCACCGTGAGGTGGTCGGGGCTTTCTTTATCCTCGCCGGCCACGGCTCACCGCCAGGACCGCCCGTTCGAGCGCGAAAGCCGAATCGTCAGCAGCGCCCTTCACGTCTGCGTCAGCGGCCGCCACCACGGTCAGGGCATGCGCAATGCCGGCCGCGTCCCATCCGCGAGCCTGGGCGCGCATCGTCTTGAGCTTCCATGGAGGAACGCCGACTTCTTTGGCAAGGTCCGCCTCTCGAAAGCCTGCCGGCGCAGAGATCAGCCTGCCCAGGCCGCGGAGGCCGGCAGCAAGAGCACTGGTGATCAACACCGGTGCCACGCCGGTCGTCATGGCCCAGCGCAGCTGCTCCATGGCTGGGCCGGGCCGGCCCGAGAGTGCCGCATCGGTGACCGCGAAGCTGGTCACTTCGGCGCGGCCGCCGAAATAGCGCCGTACTTGACCGCCCGTGATCTGCCCGCTCTCGCTGTCTGCCAGCAACTGCCAGACCGCTGCCACCAGCGAACGCAGGTCCTGACCCACCGAATCCACCAGTACCTTTGCGGCGGGCCGGTCGATGGACCCACCTGCTCGCCTCGCCTCAGCGATGACGAACTCGGGGAGTTCCCAGGGTTTGGCCGGCGGGCAATCGACGACGTCGACTTGGGCTTCCCGTAAACGATCGAGCAGCGGCTTGCCCTTGTTGCCACCGCGATGGACGAGCACCACACTGAGATCAGTCAAGGGGTCTGCCGCCAAGCGAATCAGCTCGCCGCTGAGATCGAGCGGAAGCTCAGCCAGGTCACGAATCACAGCCACTCGACGGCTGGACAGGAGCGACTGACCGGTGAGCTCGACAAGTGAGGCGAAATCGAGCCGCGCAGCCTCAATCTCCGAGATCTCCACCTGCGGATCTTCGGCACGCGCGCGAGCGACCACCTGATCGACCGCCCGATCAGCCAGCAGGGCCTCAGGACCAGTGACCAGAGTCATTCGCCCGAAAACTGAGCGATGCGCTGCCACCAGGTCAGCATGCCAGGCGGTACGGACAATGCCCGCGTCGGCGCCAACGACGCCGCATTTGCGGACGCGCCCGGGAACGGCAGCCCCAAATCGCGGGAGCCAGTAACACCAGGTTGATATACATGGCAGGAGAGCATGCGCTCCCCATTCGGAGGTTCTGTGGTGTCCAACAGGCCCTGGGCATTCCTGCAGCACCGAGTCGTCTCAGCCCAGTTCGAGGCGGCGCGGCGGCAGGCCCAGACCGCTAGTGAACGGGCAGCACGCAGCGGGGGCCTGGGGACCAAGTTGACCGGTGAGCTGGTTCGACTCGATCGCATGGCCGCCGTCTGGCCCGGCACCGTCGTCGTGGTTTTTCAGGGCGACGCTCACCCCGAGCTGCGCCTTCCCGGTGAGGTGGTCGTGCCCCGGGTTCTCCCCGGCCGCGATCCGACGTTCGTGCTTCCAATCGCCACGGGCCTCGTCACAGTCGATGTGGAGATCTCTAACGCCGTCACCTTCGACGGCCAGCGGATCGAGCATGTGGTCATCCGGGTCTCGATGCATCTATCACCGGCGGATGACTATCGTGCCGTGGCCGCGCTGGCGGCCGAGTTCCGCACCGAATTGGCGGACTACCTGCTTCGTCAGGTGAAGCTCGAGGTAGCAGCTGAAGTGGAGGCCGCCATTCGGCTGAACCGTCTGTCCGACCTGAGACGCAGAGGTTTGCAGGAAGTCCTCGCCGATCGCTGGCTGCCGACGACTTTTGCCAGCGGAGCGCTGCTGCGGGACTCTTTTGAGGTCCGGTCGCTGACGTGGCCTGATCCGACGGCGCCAGCGGCCGCTACCGATTTCCACCTCAGCATCGATAGCCGACTTCACCGCGTCTGGACGCGGCTTGTCCGCACGGAAGTCCGGGGTATCGCTGGAGCCCAGACGGGTGGCAACAGCACCCTCATCGCTGTACCGGTGAGTCCGCTCTCCGAATACGACTCCGAGCGCCTGCGCGAGGAGTACGCCAAGCTCTTCGCCGACCCGAAGATCGCCATGGTGACGATCATGGCGGATACGTATGAAGACCTCGTGCGTGAATGGTTCCGTCGCGTTGACCCATCGCCGGCCAGGCTGATCTCGGTCGAACGACGTGGCGACCATGAGCCGCTGCTCATTCGCATCAGCGAGCCCTCTCGCCCGGAGGGCGGGCGCCCAGCCGATCCTGGCAGCACCGTGGGCACCGAGTCAGCGCGTGCGGCGCTGTCCGATCTGCTACCTGACCAACGGATCCAGTTCGTCGGCGTCCCGCGCACATGAGTCGAGTCGAGTACGCCGATCCCCAGGCGCCGGCTCCCAGTTTTGGCGTGCCGGACGCCTGGGAACCCCGGCCGTCCTCGCCGCGTGCCGACCGCGCCGCATTGGCTTCGACGATTCCGTTCGCCATCTCGATCGTGGTGTTCGCCGTCTTCAGCGTGTCCTATTGGCTGCCCGAAACAAGTGACTTTCCTGGGCGCGACTGGTGGCTCACCCAGCTCTCGCCGCTGGTCTCGAAGTATCTGACCTCGGGGGGCCAGCCGCTGGTCGAGATCCAATACGGCCAGCTGGGTGTTGCCGGCGCGCTATTGCTGATCTTGAGTTTGCTGATCTTCCTGATGGCGCGTTCTCGTTACTGGATGGCCCGCATGTGGATCTGGGCTCCCGTCCTCGCGGGGGCCGCGGTGTGCGTCGCCAACACCGCTGTGCTTGCCGTCAGAGGGGACCTGAGCCGCACCGCACTGTCGGTGATCTTGATGATTGTTTGGGTGGGCACCGCCGCTACGGCCGCGTGGCTGAGCATGCTCGTCGAAGTCCAGTCGCTACCGCCCAAAAGCCATCGGTCGGGCCTGTTCATCTTGGCCGTCTTCATTGTGCTCGGGGCTCCGGCCACCGCGGTGGGTCGCCTGTTGTTCGCGCCCGAGGTACGCGAGGTGGCCGCGGAGCTCCAAAACAACGCCGAGCTTCAAAACTCAGCGCTCGGCTTTCCGGAGAACGCGTGGATTTATTTCACCGGCGCCTTGGTGGGGGTGGTCGCCTGGCTGGTTTACCAGGTTTTCCCGCTGCGTCGTGGCCGACGAACTGCTGTACTGGCGGGCGCGCTGGGCGGATCCCTGATCTTCACTCTGCTACTGGGCTGGCTGGTGACTCGCCCGGCGGCGTTGGACCAGGTGAACCGGTTGCACACCGAGAGCCCGGAGGACCACCTGAGCTCCTGCGCGGAGTGGATCATCGACTCAACTGCCGCGGTCCAGCAAACCGTCGCCATCGACGAAGACGACTGTCGCCGCGTGATCCGCTACGAGGGTTACATCCGGCGGGATTTGACGTACTTACAGGAGCCGCTTTCGCCAATCGCCGTCTACACGCCGGAGGGTGTGCGAATCAAAGGCGAGGTGGTCTCCGCTCGCTACGACAACATGGTGGTGGTCGCCATCAGCGACCAGGCCGACCATCGCGCGTCGGCCGTGCGGGGGCTGCGCCTCACCGACGGCGCTCAGGTATGGAAGTGGAGTTGCCCGGATAACACCCAGCTCACGCTGCGTTTCGCCGGCGTGCCTACTGGCGACGACACCGCCAAGGGCTACCTGACCATGGAAGGAGAGCCGAGGTCGGTTGTCGTCGGTTGTCCGCAGATTCTCAAGCACTTGGATCCGCGTACCGGCCTGGGCACGGCGTGATCGCCAGCGGAAAGTGGTGGCAATCTCAGCCGCGACGCTGGGTTACCGCGCCAATTGATCCGGCTCGAAGCGTCACGGCCACCGAGCCTTGGGTGTCCGTACGGAGCAGAGTCATGCCGAGTGAGCGAACCAGAGAGACAGTTCTGGGCGCTGGATGCCCGTAGCCGTTGCCAAGGCCGACACTCGCGATGGCCACTCGGGCGTCTGTGGCGGCCAGGAAGTCGGCGTCCTGTCGTGCCGACCCGTGATGCGGAATCTTCAGAACGTCAGCACGCAGATCAACCCCGCTGGCCACGATGGCCTGCTGCCCTGGAGGCTCGACGTCCCCCGTAAGCAGCAGCCGGAGGCCTCGAACCTTCATCGCGATCACCAAGCTCGAGTCATTCTCGACCGCTGATTCGCTGTCCTCGAGCTGCGGCCTCCTGACCGGCCCGAGAACCAACCAGGACGCCTCGCCGACCGTACCCTCGCTGCCTACTGCGGGCACCTGAACCGGCACCCCGGCGCGGGCGGCCTGCTGCTGGACGGTGGACGCCTCGTAGCTGGGCGACGGGAGTGGACTGGTCCAGATCTGCCCGACCGGTCGGTGAGCCAGTACGCCCGACAACCCGTCGACATGATCGGCATGGAAATGGGTCAAAATCAGCAGCGGCACCGCTGAGATACGAAGTTGGTCAATGCAGCGTCGCATCGCCGCGGCGTCCGGGCCTGTGTCGATCACGACAGCCGCTTTCGGACCGACGCGGACCACGAGACCATCGCCCTGCCCCACGTCGCAGGCGACCACGACCCAGTCGCGTGGCGGCCAACCCGGTTGCGCTGGTACCACCAGCAGAACGCCGATCAGTGCCCACGCCAGTGTCGCAACAAGCCACGGGCGGCGGAGCGCCTGCCCCATGCTGAGCCCCGCGGCCAACGACAAACCGCACAGCAACACCAGCGCTGCTGGGGACGCAGGCCAGTGCCAGGCTGCGCCCGGTAGGCGAGCGGCCAGCGACGCGATCCAGATGATCACCTGCGCCGACCACGCGGCTCCCAACCCGGCGCAGGCGGCCAGCGTGCCGCTCAACAGCGAAAGACCGGCAGCAAGGAAGCCAAGCACCGTGGCCGGGGCGACCAGCGGCCCCGCGACCGCGTTCGCCAGCACCCCGACGACGCTGACTTGGCCGGAAATGGCCGCCACCACAGGCATCGTGGCCAGGTGTGCCGCTAGCGGCACGGCCAGCGACTCGGCGAGGAGTCGCGGCATCCAGCGATGCAGCTGCGCAGTCCATCCTGGGGCCCACCCGATGATTCCGGCGCTAGCCAGCACCGACAGCGTGAAGCCCACCGAGCGGCTGAGGAACGGGTCGATCATGACCAAGATCACCGTGGCGAGGCAGAGGTTGCGCAGGCCGGCGCGACGTCCCCCCGAGCCGAGAGCGGCGAGAGCGACCAAGCCCATCGCCGCCGCCCGAAGCACGCTCGGTTCAGTCCGACAGAGCCCGACGAAGATCACCACGCCGATCAGGCCCACGAGCCGCAAGCCCCAGCCACGTACCCCGGCCCAACGGGCGGCGATCAACAAGAAAGCCAACAAGAGGGTCAGATTCGCACCGGACACCGCAGTAAGGTGCGTAAGACCGGACGTCGCGAAGTCGGCGGTCATGTCCGGCGTCATGGCCGATGTGTCCCCTAGAACCAGAGCCGGAACCAGAGCCCGAGGTTCGGGCGCACGATCCCGGACCGCCTCCCGCAAACCGTGGCGAACCTGGTCGACCGACCGCAGCCACGGCGCGGGAGGGGCGACGACGACGCCAACGCTGCGCACCCGGAGCACAGCGGCAAGCCCAGATCGAGGCCGGGGCGGCTGAAGGCGACCATGCACCCGCCAGTGCGTTCCTACTGGCTCACTCTTCCAGCGCCGGGAATCCGCGCCGCTCGCGGTGACCAAGATGGGGACGTGTGTGCTCCAGTCACCATCGCGTCCGCTCACCGAAGTGAGGGTGGCTGTCACGGTGAGGAACTCCGGTCGTGAACCACCCGCAGCACGCACGCGTGGATCACCCGTGGTGACCACGTGGGCGACGACGATGCCTTCCCTCGCCGCGAGCTCGCCTACCGGTCCAGCGCTGAGCCGGTGTGCGTACATCGATCCTGCGACGATCCCCATGCCGAGCATGAGGGTGGTGGCGATCAGCCAACCGGATCTGCGGCTGGCTGATACGACACCGATGGCGAGGCAGGCACACACGCCTGCTGCGAGGGCAGTTGCGGTGCCCACGGTCCCCAGCCATGCACCCGCCCAGGTCGCCATAGCCAGCGGCACGAGACGCAGGTCCCCGAGGCCAGCTTGACGTTCGTGCGCAGCCTCCTCCCCACCATCGGACACAGTCAGACCCGCACGTGGGGCGCGATGTCGGCGTAGGTCTTCGGCCCGATTCCCTCCACTTCCTGTAGTTCCTCCACCCGCCGGAAACCGCCGTGTTCGGTACGCCATGCCAAGATCCGCTCCGCGGTTACCGGGCCGACGCCCGGCAAGGAGTCCAGTTGCGCTGCTGTCGCGGAGTTCAGGTCGATCTGCGGTGAAGAGCCGGAACTGGGACTGCTGCCTGCACGGCCGCCGCCACTGTCGCTGAGCCGGCCCCCCGGATGCCCGCGAGATCCGATGACAATCTGCTGACCATCGGTCAGGATCTGAGCAAGATTCAGCTCACCCGGCGCAGCGGAGCTCCGCAGCCCTCCGGCCGCCTCGATCGCATCCTGCACTCGGGAACCTTGCGGCAGGCGCACCAGACCGGGTCGGCGCACCGCGCCCAGCACATGCACCACCATGCGCGGACGAGCTGACGAGCTCGCTGACCCGGCGGCCGGCGTAGCGTTCGACGGGTGCGTCGAGACCGATACCGGCGGGCCCTGCGGGGTGGCCAACGCCACCGGACGCGCTCGCAGAACGGCCAACACGGCAAACACCAGGCCCAGCAGCACCAACGTGCACACCACTCCGACATGCAGCCGGCTGAAGCGAGATGAGCCGCGTGGTCCCGGCTCCACTAGCTCGGCCGTTGTCGGCACCGGATCATCGGCCCGCAGTGCGGAGCGCCCCGGTTCTGATCTCGCCGTTTCCGGCCCGCCGAGCCGCGCCGCGCGACGCGGCCGGTGCTCCCCGAGCACATAAGCCAACCGTTCGCCGACAACCTGCGATTCGACAGAGTCATCACCCCGACGGGATCTCACGCGATGAACTTAAAGACGCCCGTCCGGAACCAACCCGCTCCTACCGACGCTGTGGACACACGACGTGCGCCTCACCCAAACCTGGGGACAACCACCTCAGGGGCGAGGCGCGATCATAACCCCCCGTTCCCGGACCGAGGATCGGTGCTTGTAGTCAGCCCGTAATCGCGCTTGTTATCGCTGGTTGAGCGACTCGATGATGAACGTCGGCAGTGGTAGGGCCTGCTCGGCAAGCGGCTGCGATGGTGTCGGCGTCACCAGTCGGCTGGTGCCGCATGACCTTCGAGGTGTCGCCGGTGACGCCAGATTGTTCGCTACCAGGGCTCGTCTTGCTAGTCGAAGTTCACGACGGATAGACACCTCTAAATCCAAGCCGCCAGCGCAAATACCAATTGCGCCATACCGATCGCGAGGATTTTCTTAGCCCAATTATAGAATGCTCCAATGGCAGATTTCACGCAGCGAGAAGGTGGGTGTCAGTCCGAGACGGTTTTTGCCCTGGCCTCCTCATAGATCGGGTTGTTCTCGAGGCTCCACTGCATCTCGAGCGCGGCCAAAGTACGCACCAGGGCTTGGAGCCGCTCGTACCCCGAATGCTCGGCGCCACCGAACTCGTCTAAACGGTCCCCGAGTGACTCCTGCCAGTGGAGCTCGCCGAACTGCTGAAGCCGCTCGACCCACATCCCCCACGCCTCGTAGCGATCCGCATCCAGGGGGTAATGCTGATCGACGGTTCGGTGCGCCGCCTCCGGGATGGTGATCGGCTCTTTCTGTTGTGCGCAGGACTCGATCAGCTTGACGGCACTTTCTTCCAGGGCAGCCAGGTGCATGATGGCGTAACCAGTGTCGTTCACGACCGGAACGTCGTCGCTATCAGTCATTGTTTGATCGTAACAACCAGGAGGGTTCGTCAGGCCAACTTTCGAGCTCATCGCCACTAGCAGGCCATTCAACCGGGTACTGGCAGTCAGCGCAGCAGTCGCCGTGCCGGTCAGTTCCGACCGAGCAGACATCCTTGCAGTGTCCGCAGAAAAATATGCGGGTCGGTTATAACACATTCTCCGCAATGCTATTACAACACAATTTGCGTATGACAATATTCGCGGAGTGCGTTTAGGCCGAACGGGTGGCTCGCCTCCCCAGTGGCACTTTCGTTCCAAGGCACCTGACCCTTCTCAAAGCAACCGGCGGCCCATCAGGCGGCCTTCCTGACGGGCTCACCGTCCTCGTCGGCTCGCGCGCCGAGCTCTTCAGGGACGTAAACGAGGTTGCCGTTGAAGATGTCTGGGCGGTACACACAGACGCCTGAGCCGATCGCCCGGGCAAAGGGCATGTTGGAGGGGTATTTCTCCCAAGACGATCCGGACTTCACAGTCCAGCGCACTTTTGCGTCTCTCAGGCTGCAGGTGAAGCGACCAAGATCAATCCCACCGCTCTCGGCGAAGCTATCACGCTGCCTGAAGAGGATCGAGCACTTGTCGTTGGACAGTTCCGTCACGCGGTCGTCGTACTGTGCCAGCGCCTTTGACCTTGGCCGCCATCGGGTTGGCGCCCATTGTGGCCTTGCCCTGAATGATGTGAATGTTCGTCATGGCCTGGAACGGCGTTACGCCGATTTCCTTGCCCGGCCAGGACCTTCACGAGAGCCTTGGTGCCGTCTGTGACGTCCGAAAAGACGCCGGACTTGGCCATCGTTTGGCCGATGAAGTTGATCTGATTCAAAGACAGGTTCTCGAGATCCAGCGGGAGATTTGAAGGACTCAGCGATTGCGAGGCCTCCTGCATGCCAAAGTGATCAGTGGAGGTCGAGACCAATCGACCGGGAGACAGCAAGCCAGGCCCCTGCAAGCACGCGCAGACTTGCGCTGACTACCGGGGGCCGTATTGCACCTATCTTGCCCGCCTACGGTCATTCCAAAATCAAGAGTCTCTGCGCAGGACGGCCAAGGCGGCAACAGCAGACCGAGCAGCACCAGCGTGCACACCACCCCGACATGCAGCCTGCTGAAGCCAGATGAGGCGCGCGCCCTGGGCTCCACCAGCTCGACCCTTGTCAGCACCGGGTCATCGGCCCCTGGGGACAACGACCTCAGAGGCGAGGCGCGATCACAACTCCTACCGTCCCCGGACCGACGTGGCCACCGACCACGGCACTCAGCTCGGAGATCACCACCTCGCCCGGGGTGCGAACGCGGCCGGTCAACTCAGAAGCCAATCGCTCCGCGGCCTCGCGATTGTCGAGGTGGTGCACCGCGATGTCCACCCCCGGGCTCTCGCTCGCGGCTCGGGCCAGCGCCGCCAGCCCCAACTCTCTCAGCCGAGTGAACGCCTTCGACGCCGTCCGCACTCGCTCGTGCAGCCTGATCTCGCCGTCAGCAATTGTCATCAGCGGCTTCACGGCGAGCGCTGAGCCGATCAGCGCTGCACCGGCTTTGATACGCCCGCCACGCCGAAGGTAATCGAGGTTGTGGACGTAGAAGTACATCGTCGAGGCGTGTGCTCGCGCCCGAATGGTCGCCGCCACCTCTTCTGCGGATCCGCCGCCGAGAGCGCACTTGGCACCAGACAGCGCAGCGAAGCCGGTGACCATGCCGAGCGATCCGCTGTCCACCACGGTGACCGGGACAGGAGCCGCCCGTGCCGCGACCTCCGCCGCTTCGCAAGTGCCGCTGATCTTTGCGCTGAGGTGGGCCGAGACCACTGCCTGGTAGCCGGCCGCACCCAGAGAGTCGTAAACCGCGGCGAAGGCTTGCGGACTGGGCCGCGAAGTCGTCACCCGCTTCCCTTCGCGGAGTGCGGCAGCGACAAGGAGAGGATTCACCTCGCTTTCTGGCCGGCTTTGACCGTCGATCACGACCTGGAGCGAGATCACCGCGATTTCCGCGCGGGTGACGGCGTCGCCGCCTAGGGACGACGTAGAGTCGGTCACCACCGCGACGCCTGCCATTGCCACAGGGTAAGGACCGGGTAGATCCAGACGGACGAAGGGCGGATGACGGTGTCGAGCAGACGTGTGTGGCGCGCCGCACTGCCCACTCTGCTGATCGTCGGGATCTTCGCTGGGTGGGCCGGGATCGCGCTGCCCGTCCTCGCGTATCTGATCTACCGTCGGGAGCAGTCGCTAGTGCTCCCTCTCGTTATCCTCGCGCTCGCGGTGCTCATCCTGCTCTACGCCTGGCGGTACGGGCTGCACCCGAAGATCTGGACCCGAGGACACGTGCTGCGGATCGACAACCCGTTCCGCCGCTACGAGTTCGACTGGGACGACATCACCTTGATCGCTCCTGGCGAGAACGGGCTGGTCGTGGCCTCAGAGGAGCAAGTGGCTGAAGCCTGGTGCGTCCAGAAGTCCACCGCCGCCACTAAGAAGGGACGCCTCACCCGGGCTGACCGCATCGCGTCCTCCCTGCTCGACATTCTGGAGATGTACCACCCTCCCATCAGTGACGAGGAAACCGGTCTGCGAATCCGGCGCGCCCGACCGCACGAAAGCGCCCTGCTGACCCGCATCGAGCGGGCCACTAGCAAGGCCTGCCTAGCGCACATCTTTCCTGCCGACACGTCTCCGTATCCGACCAACGCGGTGGCGAAGCGATGGCGGCAGCTGCTGCACGATCGATCAAGTCGGGTGCACGTCTTGGATCGGCTGGAGAAGCCGGTGGGCTATGTCGCATTCAATGCGGACACGATTCTTCATCTCGGCGTAGACCCCAAGCATCAACGACGGGGCTACGGGTCGGCGTTGCTCGAGTTCGCCTCGCTGGAAATCTTCGACGCTGGTAGGTCCGAAGCACAGGTCTGGGTGCTCGTCGAGAATCACGGGGCCCGGGCGTTCTTCCGCTGGCACGGATGGCGGGACACCGCTGATCGCCGGGACTGCCGATATCCACCCCAGCCGCTGCAGCTGAAGATGGTGCGTCGCAACCCCTCGGCGCCACGGCGCAGTCGATGAGCGGCCAGCGAAGCTGGGACAGCCCGCTACCCCCGCGACGCGGCACGGCCGCATTCGTGGTTGCCGGGGTGTTCTTCGCCGTGCCGGGATTGGCGATGACCTTCCTTCGCGCCGTTCCGCCCAGCGACGACGCAACCGCGCTGCTGGCCGCATTCATCCCGTACGGGATCATCAGTTACGCGATAGCCCTGCTCTGCTTCGGCGTTGGCCTCCTGATGTCAAGGCGTCGTACCGGACTGTTATTCATCACACTGATCGTGGCGGTGTTGCTTGCCCTTCAGGTGAGCTGGATAGCACCTTTTTTCGTAGCCGACGAACGCCCGGCGACCACGAATCCGATCACGGTCTTCAGTCTCAACATGCATGGGGGACAGGCCGATCCGAGGCAGGTCGCACACCAGGCGGCAGACGCGGACGTGGTGGTTTTGATCGAAGCAACCCCTCCCGCCTTGCGTGAGCTGAAGGATTTCGACTGGGACGCACGTTTCCCGTACTCGGTCGGCGATGTAGACGATGTCATCAGCGACACCGCGATCTACTCGCGGTTCCCGTTGAGCGAGAGTGTCCCACTACCCGGGACGTCATTCCAGCAGTACGTCACGACGGCCGACGCTCCGGGCATCAACGGACTGCGCATCATTGCCGCGCATCCGTGCAACCCCTACTGCGGCCGTGGTCTCTGGGCCAGCGAGCATGCCGTGCTGCAGTCGTCGGTCGAGGAGAACCTTGACCAGCCTCTGATGGTGGTCGGCGACCTCAATGCGGTCCATGATCATGACCCAATGCGCACGTTGCAGCGGGTCGGAATGAAAAGCGCGACCGACCTGGTCGGAGCCGGGTGGCTGCCCACCTATCCGGCGAATCGGATGCTTCCACCCTTGCTGCCCATTGATCATGTGCTACTCAACGACCAGTTGACGGCGACCTCGATCTCCACTGTGCACATCGACGGGACCGACCACCTCGGCTTGGTGGCAACTGTCGCGGGAGCCGGCTAGCCGAAGCCTCTACCGGGGGACGATGCTCACTAGCCTGGGAGCCCGGACGATCACCTTCGCGACTTCACGGCCAGCCAAGGCTCGTACGACGCCATCCTCGGCCAAGGCCAGCGAGCGCAGCTCTGCCTCGCCTATGCCAGGCGGAACCTCCAAGCGAGCCCGAACCTTGCCCTGCACCTGGACGACGCAGGTCACAGCCTCGGTCACCAGCAGGGCGGGATCGACGGTGGGCCAGCTGGCGTTGGCTACCGAAGGCTGATGGCCCAGCAACTCCCACATCTCCTCCGCGACGTAAGGAGCGACCAAGCTGAGCGCGATGGTCACCACTTCGGCGGCCTCCCGGACCGCCGGATCGGCTGCTCCAGCCAGATCGCTGCCATCTCCGGAGCCCCGATCGATCACCTTGCGGGTCGCGTTGACCAGCTCCATGATTCGGGCGACGGCGACGTTGAAGCGTTGGCCCTCGATGCTCTGCTCGATGTCGGACAAGAGCCGATGCGTTTCTCGTCGCAGAGCCACATCTCCGCGACCTGGGTCGGCGCCTGGTTCACTGCGAACGTCCGCGGCTAGCCGATGGGCCCGCTGCAGGAACTTCAGCGAACCAGAGGGTGACAGGTCGGCCCAGTCGATGTCCTCCTCGGGTGGTCCGGCGAAGACCACCGTCAGGCGGATCGCGTCGACGCCGAACTGATCAATCTGAGCACCCAGGTCGACTCCGTTGCCCAACGTCTTGCTCATCGCCTTGCCCTGGTTGATCACCTGTCCCTGGTTCATCAGCCGGCGCATGGGTTCTTGGAAGTCGACCATGCCCATGTCGTACAAGACCTTGGTGAAGAACCGCATGTACAGCAGGTGCAAGATGGCGTGCTCAACCCCACCCACGTATTGGAAGACCGGCATCCACCGCCGCACGTCCGCCGAGTCAAACGGCACATCCACCCGGCCGGGAGAGCAGTAGCGGAAGAAGTACCACGACGAGTCGACGAAGGTGTCCATCGTGTCGCTGTCGCGCTTGGCCTGTCCCCCGCACTGTGGACAGGCGACGTTCACCCAGTCTTCGGCAGAGGCCAGCGGTGAGGTGCCCTTGGGGGCGAGATCCGTGCCCGTCAGATACGGCAGTTCAACCGGCAGTTGATCATCGGGCACAGGCACCTCCCCGCACTTTTCGCAGTGGATGATCGGAATAGGAGCGCCCCAATAGCGCTGGCGGCTCAATAGCCAGTCGCGCAGCCGGAAGATCGTGGCCCCGTGGCCGACTCCCCTGGCCTCCAACTCCTCGATGATCACCGACACGGCCGCGGCCTTGTCCGTCAGACCGTCCAGCAGAGGTGAGTTGACATAGGTACCGTCACCAGGGGTGGCGATCCCGGATTCCGCCGGATCGCCTTCACCCGTGTCGATGACCATCCGCACCGGCAGGTCATACGACCTCGCGAAGTCCAGGTCACGTTGATCATGAGCCGGGACCGCCATGATGGCGCCGGTGCCGTACTCGGCCAGCACGTAATCGGCCGCGTAGATCGGGATCTTCTCGCCGTTGACCGGGTTGATCGCATGCACTCCCAGGAACACACCTGTCTTCGGGCGCTCCGTCGACTGGCGCTCGATCTCGGTTTCCTGCTTGGTCTTTTCCAGGTAGTCCTCGAATTCCGCGCGGCGATCATCAGTGACGATCTCCGCCGCCAGCGGAGCCTCAGGGGCGATCACGAAAAACGTCGCCCCGTACAAAGTGTCGGGCCGGGTGGTGAAGACGGTTACCGGCTGATCCCGGTTCTCGATCGCGAAATCAACGTAGGCACCGTCGGAGCGGCCGATCCAGTTGCGTTGCATCGTCAGGACGCGATCCGGCCAGGCACCGGACAGCTCATCCATGTCGTCCAGCAGCCGCTGCGCATAGTCCGTGATCTTGAAATGCCACTGAGTCAGCTGCCGTTTGGTGACCACGGCCCCACAGCGCTCGCACAATCCGGCAACCACTTGCTCGTTGGCCAACACGGTTTGGTCCTGAGGACACCAGTTGACATAACTGGCCTTTCGGTAGGCCAGGCCCCGTTCACGGAAGCGCAGGAACAGCCACTGAGTCCAGCGGTAGTACTCCGGATCGGAGGTGTGCAGCCGCCGTGTCCAGTCGAAGCTCAGGCCGTAGCGCCGGAACGACGTCGCCTGGGTCTCGATGTTGGCGTACGTCCACTCGGCCGGATGGGCATTGCGCTGAATGGCGGCGTTCTCCGCATTCAGTCCGAACGAGTCCCAACCGATGGGGTGCAGGACGTCGTAGCCCTTCAGTCGCAAGTATCGGGCGACGACGTCACCCATCACGAAGGCCTCAGCGTGACCCATGTGGAGGTCGCCGGAGGGGTAGGGGAACATGTCCAGGACGTAGCGTCGTTCCAACGACCCGTCGTCCTTGGGCAGGAAAGTGCCGTCCGCCTCCCAGAAGGCCTGCCATCGCTGTTGAGCGGCGGCTGCGTCGTAGCCGCGAACGGGCCAAGCCGCGTCGCCTGCAGGCTCGGCGACCTCCGTCCGCTCGATCTGGTCGGTCATCCCTGTGATCCCTTCGTATCCGACTCCCAGCGCTCCATCCCCCGGCGGGCATGAAAAAACCCCTCGCCGTCGAGGCACGAGGGGCTGCCGCGCAGGTGCTACCTACGCGGCTACGTAAGGAGGGCAGCTCGATACATGCGTTCAGACTAGCGCAACCCCGCCCGGGCGAGCCCCACATTAATGCTCTGCTGGTGCCTTGAGCCGCCATAAGTAGCGTTGCGCCCATGCGCCGACTCACCGCGGACGAGCTTCGTCGTCGCACCCTGCAGCGACAATTCCCGTCGATCGATGGGCGGCAGCCGGAGGCGGTGCTGGAGTTGTTCAACAGGCTGGGCCCGATCCAGTCCCAGGTGCCTCGAGCGCCGTTCCTTACCGTGTCCTCGCGGCTGCCGGGAGTCTCGTACGAGACGATCAACGGCCTCTTCGAAGAGCATCGGTTGCTCAAGACCAGCAACCTGCGCGGGACAGTTCACACCAGCACGCGGGAGCAGTTCGGCTGGCTCGACGCCGTAGCGCGGCGTGGCAGAGCGGCCCAGCTACGCAACTACCTGAAACTCGACCGCCTCGCTCCAGAGGATGTCGTCGCCGAAGTGGAGGCCTTCACCTCGGGTGAGTGGCGGGCACGAGCGGACATCGTGGCTCACCTCCGCGAGTGGCTGGTCGAACGGAAGTCGCCCGCAAGTGCGGCTGCGGTGCAGGACACGTTGCCGGAGAGCCTGCTGTGGGGGCACAGCGGATTGTTGCGCCGCCCGCGCGACCATCGGTGGGAGAAGCGAACCGACATCTACCATCAGCGGGCCCGCAGCCTGCTGCCCGAACTCGAGACCTATGAGTTCTCAACGGCGCTCAGAGCACTCGTCCGGGTAC
Source organism: Propionibacteriaceae bacterium (assembly GCA_035265505.1). Classification (GTDB taxonomy): domain Bacteria; phylum Actinomycetota; class Actinomycetes; order Propionibacteriales; family Propionibacteriaceae; genus Microlunatus. The sequence goes on from DATFOP010000162.1 coordinate 16,421, forward strand.
ACCTCGGCTCTTACGGACCCGCGACTCGAGATGACCTGTCCTTTTTCCTCGGCACGACGCTGGGCGCTGTGGATGCCGCCGTACGAGACCTCGACGATGAAGTCGTGCAGCTGGCCGGACCCAATAACATGGACTATCTCGATCTTGCCGACCTACCGACGGACGGCCAGCAGGATCCCGGGCTGCGGTTGCTACCGGAGTTCGACGGCCTGCTTGTCGGCTACGCCCGGAAGAATCGCGCGCGATTCCTGACCGAGCAGCAGCTGCCGTCGGTCTGGGCGATAGTCAATGGCCTGTTCGCGCCGATCGTCCTGTATCGCGGCCGGATCGTCGCCACCTGGAAGACCCTCACCTCTGGCAGGCGCACCGATATCGAAGTGCGGATGCTCGACCCGCATCCGCCCGTGCCCGAGCACCTGCTTGCCGATGCCGTCAAGGCGACGGAGCAAGCCCTCGCCTTGACGATCGTTGACCTGCGTGTAGTTGCCGCGAAATGACTCAGGCCGGACGAGCTCTCGACCCACGAGTCTGCCGACCGGCTCGGCGGCGCTCGCGCTGGCCACGAGCCAACTCGGTCTCCAACGCGTCGAGCGGCTGGTCCCATGTCCGACGGAACTGATCAAGCCAGCGGTCGAGCTCGGTCAGGCCGCCAGCATTCAGCGCGTAGATTCGGCGGGCCCCCTCTGCCCGCACCTGCACGACGCCATGATCGCGAAGCACACGCAGATGCTGGGATGCTCCCGGCTGGGAGATACCGAACTCATGCTGTACCGCCCGGCCAAGTGTTCCGGCCGGCTGTTCTCCTCCGGCCAGCAGTTCCACCATCCGCCTCCGCACCGGATCGGCCAGTGCCTCGAACGCGCCCATCCGCTGCCGGGGGTCAGGCCCCGGCAGCCGTGTAGGCGGCGGTTGTTCGTGCGGCCGCGGCCTCAGCAGCCTCAGGCGCCTCGCCGGCGGCCACACTGGCCCTGCCCCACTCTCCGCTGGCTGCCGTGAGGAAATCGATTCCTTCCGGCGAGGTCATCCAAGCCTGGGCCTCCGCGGGATCGATCGCCTCACCACTCTCCAGATGGAGTCCAAGCCCGTACAAAGTCGTGTCCCAGCCGACACCGACTGCGCCAGGCCCGAACTCTTTCCATCGCTCCGCATCCAGAGGCGCGGTATGTGTCAGCTGCAAGACCGTGCCCTCCTGGGAACCACTAAGCCGCACCTCCACCCAGGAGATCTCCCCGCCGTACTCCCACGTCACCGCGAGCAGGGAAGGCGATTCACAGCGCTCGATCGCCCCGCCTGCGTTTCCCTCGAACTGGAAGCGACCCCCTAGCCTCAGATCTCCAGAGATCGGCAGGAACCAGCGCGGCAGCCGCTCTGCGCTGGTGCAGGCGTCCCACACATC
>DATFOP010000163.1:0-4416 GCA_035265505.1 Propionibacteriaceae bacterium
CCAGTTCGACGACGGCCGATCCCCCGCGCGTATCCACGGTGATCTGTGGTCGGGCAACGTGATCTTCACCGCCGACGGGGTGGTCATGATCGACCCGGCCGCACACGGCGGCCATGGGCTGACCGATCTCGCCATGCTGCATCTCTTCGGTACTCCGGAACTGTCGGCGCTCACCGCCGCGTATGTCGAGGCCGCCGGGCTCGACAGGGACTGGGAGAGCTTGATCGGGCTGCATCAATTGCGTCCGCTGCTCGTGCACGCGGTGAGCCATGGCCCCTCGTACGGGGCTGCGGCTGAGCAGATTGCGGCTCGCTACGCCTGAGCGGGGGAAGCGGGTGGCGGAGCGCCATCTATGGCCTTGTGCGGAAGGACGCACCCTCAGGCCCAGGCCGGCCTACATCCGTGGCCTTGTGCGGAAAGACAAACCCACTCAAGCCGATTCCGGCCCACATCTACGGCCTTGTGCGGAAAGACAAACCCACTCAAGCCGATACCGGCCCGCCTACGCGGCCATGTAGGCAACACGCAACTGCTCAGGCCCGGACCGGCAGGCATCTGTGGCCTTGTGCGGAAAGACACAACCACTCAAGCCGAGACCGGCCCACATCCGCGGCCTTGTGCGGAAAGACGCAGCGGAAGATGCCGCAACCGCCGGCGCGGGTGCGCCTAACGAGTGCGGTCAGGCCGCCGTGGTCGGTGTGCGGGCAGGTTCCGGTTCGACGAGCTGGACGACGTCAGCCTGATCGAGCTCTTTCCGCATCTGCATCTTCGGTGGTTCCATGACGTCCCCGACGATGGCATTGGAGCGCCGTGGCCCGGCATAGCGCGAGCCCAGATTCACCAGCGTCTGTACCCGGTTGCGCCCGCCGAGCAAGAAAACGATGTGCAGCGCGATCCAGCCGAGCCAGGCGATAACGCCGGTCAACTTGAGGCCGGTCGGCATCTGCAGCACCGCATCACCGCGGCCGATGGTGGCCATCGTGCCCTTGTCGTGGTAAGCGAACTTCTGAGTATCCAGGCCGCGATAGAGCCGGGTGATCTGCTTGGCCGCGTGTTTGCCCATCTGGATGGCCGGTTGAGCGAGCTGCGGCAGCGGGTCCTCCACGATGATGCTCGCGTCGCCGACGGCAAAGATCCGCTCCTGCCCGACCACGGTGGTGTCGGGATTGACCTCGATCCTGCCCGCCCTCCCGATCGGCAGCCCCCAGTTCCTGATCTCGGTGTCGCCGGCCACACCCGCCGCCCAGATCACCAGGTCGACCGGCATGGATGAACCGTCCTTGAAGTCCACCCGATCCGGATGCACCTCGGAGATCGCGGTCTTCAGCCGCACGTCCACGCCCCGCTTGATCAACTCGCGCAGGGCGTACTTGCGAAGCGAATCGTCGAACGGAGCGAGCAGGTGCTCTGTCATTTCCACCAGCACGACGTGCACCCGCGCAGGGTTGAGCTCGGGATAGGTGGAGGGAATGGTCTCGGTCTTGAGTTCGGCCAACTGTCCAGCCATCTCGACACCAGTGGCGCCGCCGCCCACCACGACGACCGTGAAAGCGCCGGTATTGGGATCGGACGTGCCGGCGATGATCTCCAGTGCGCCGAAGATCATGTCGCGCACCCGAAGCGCCTCGGCTCGGGTGTACATCGACATCGTGTATTCCGCGGCACCGGGAATGCCGAAGTGGTTCGTCGTGATGCCGTTGCCAATGATCAAGTAGTCGAAGCCGATCCGTACGCCGTCGTCGCAAATCACCTCCCGCGCCTCGTGGTCGATGCCGACCACTTCGGCTCGCCGGAAGCGGACGCCCTCGTGCTTCGCCGCGAAGTAGCGGAGCGCGTACGTGACGTCGCCGGCGTTGAGGCCGCCGGTCGCTACCTGGTAGAGCAGTGGCTGGAAGGTGTTGTACGGGTGCCGGTCGATCAGGGTCACCCGGAATCCTTCCTTGGACAACTCGTTGGTCGCCGCTATGCCGCCGAAGCCAGCGCCCAGCACCACCACATGAGGCATCTCGGTCACGGCAACATTCAAGCAGGCGGCCCGTTCATCGTGAAGGGCCGGTAACCACCCTCACTGGGGGTGCTGCACATACCCGTCAATCCACCGCGAGATCTCATCCATCGCGACCTTGCGGACGTTCGGCGCGGACAAGATCACATCGTGCAGCGCTTCGTCGACCCGGACGATGGTGACACAACGGCCGAGTTGCGTAGCACGCCTGGTGATCTTGTCGACGTCCAGGACCGTGTCAACGGTTCGGAGGCCTTCATGCCAGCGGCGGGCCAGCTCGCTGGCGCTCGAGGCGAGTACCAAGATCGGCGGCTCGATATGCAGGCCGGCAGCTACCCGCTGGTGGCCAAGGAGGATGGCGCGGAGCCAGCCGACCCGGATCGGAGCTGACGTCGTCTTCAAGTCGATGTCGTAATCCCACTCACCGCCCAGCGAACTGTGCAGCGCGCGGGCGGTAAAGCCGGACTCGGGCAGCCGCAACACTGACGTGGGCAGGCTGCTGCCCAAGGCATCGATCACCGGTGAACCCAAAGTGCGGATCATGGCGAGCCCTTGGAGGTCGAGCCAGGGGGCGTTGAGGATGAGGCCGTCGATGCGTCCGGAGTTTTTTCCGGCCCACAGGGACGTGATGAGCCCCCCGGTGGAGTGGCCCATCAGCACGAGTTGATCATGATTTTCGGCGATGGCATCGGCGGCCGCTCCAAGCTCGAGCCCGTAGTCGTCCAGATCGGTGATGAAGCCACGCAGATGACCCCGCCGGAGGCTCCGGCCATAGCGGCGGAGGTCAATGGCGTAGAAGTCGAAGCCGATGTCGGTCAGATGGTCAGCGAGGTGGGTCTGGAAGAAGTAGTCGTTCCACCCGTGCACATACAACACAGCCCGGCGATGCCGCTCCGCCGGCGTCCGCCGGACGAGCGTAGCCACCATTTCGACGTCCGTCGGCTCGCCGGCAGCCGGCCGAACATCCGGCAGCGCCAGGTCGGTGCTTTCGTAGCCGTCCAAGAAGTCCGGATGCCACAACCTCACTCATCCAGAGTGTCACACGCCATATGTTCGGTGAGCCCGTCGAAAAGGGGCGGTGAGCCTGTCGAGGGTTCAGGGAGCGCCTATTTGATGATCCGCCAGTTCAGCGGGTAGCGGTAGAGCTCGTGCCGATTGGCCGCCAGGGCGGCAAGAATGCAGAAGATCAGCGCCGCGATGAAGACGATTGGCAGCAGGATGGCGCCGATCAATAGCGAGATGAGGATCGAGCTGACGACTGAGGCGATGGTGTAAAGAATCGAGAAGTTGAGCGCCTCGGTGGAGCTGTCCTTCAGCCACGGACTGCGGTCCTTGTAGATCAAGTAGACGATCAGCGGACCGACGAAGCCGATGAACGGGATGCTGATGTGGGCCAGTAGTCCCCAGAGCTTCTCGTCGCTCTCCGAAACGGGAGTCTGCCCGGCGTACTGGGGATAGCCGGGTTGGTCGTACTGCTGCGGTGGGTAGCCCTGGGGCGGCGCGCCGTACGGGGCGTTGGGATCGTATGCACCCGTCGGCTGCTGGCCGTACTGCTGCCCCGAGGCGGGCGGGTACTGGCCCTGACCGTAGTTCGGGTCGGCCTGCTGCCCGTACTGCGGATAACCGCCCTGGCCTCCGGTCATGCCGCCGCTCGGGTCATAGCCCGACCGACCTTGACCGTAGGGGCTTTGCGACTGACTTTGACCGTATGGGCTCGACTGGCTTTGACCGTAAGGTCCCTGGCTCTGGCTGTAGGGATCCGCTCCGGACTGGCTCTGGCCGTAAGGGTCGCCCCCGGACTGAGTCTGGCCATAGGGATGCCCTTGCGACTGACCCTGACCGGACTGACCCTGAGCGTAGGGGCTTTGACCGTAGTCTGGCGATCCTGTCGATCCGCCCGCTCCCGCAGCATCCTCCGGGCTGTCGTACGGATCGGTCGATGAAGGATGAGGGCCTTCGCCAGAATCACCAGTCGGACTCTCACCGGAGTCGTACGGGCCGGTAGGTCCAGAGCCGGGCGTGCTGCCGGATCTTCCCTGGTCAGCGGGCTGACCCGGCCTCTCTTCAGGATTCTGGCTCATGTGAACAGGCTATTGCCCGCACCGGTGATCAGGAAGGATTAGCCTGACCTGCGCATGTCCTGGTAGGTCGCGCCGTTGCCGGGGGCGTCCTCGTCGTCGTCGTCGTACTGGTCCGCAAGATCGGCATAGGCCGGAGGCACCGAATGCCCATCCGACTCCCCCTGCAGTTCTCGCTCCAGCGATGTGAAATCCGTGTCGACTGACCGGTACTTCAGTTCGCGAGCGACCTTTGTCTGCTTCGCCTTCGCACGGCCGCGCCCCATAGTGGGTCGACCCCCTCGCACTTGTCCGCTCGCGGTTAGCCGCGGCTTAAGAATGGTTGATGTCGTG
>DATFOP010000164.1:0-8017 GCA_035265505.1 Propionibacteriaceae bacterium
GCTGGTTTCCTCGTCGAGCACCCACTTGTGGATCCAACGTTCCGCGTCCCCGAACCCCATGCACCCGAGGCAGATTCGCGACACGTCCATCCCGGTGCTGCCCAGCTTGGTGTACTCCACGTGACCAACCTAGACCGACAACGCCTGAACGTGGCAGCTAGCGCCGGGCACCTGGGCACGACTTTTGTGCGCTGCTCAGAACTGCCCGGCTGCGGTGAAGGTGCTCCCGCAGATCGCAAAGGCCCCACAGTTCTCCGAGGCGGTTTTGGTGGTTCCTCATGCCTGTGGTGTACACAGAGACGAGGCGGCCACCACAGCAGAAGGACGTGCAGCAGCATGAGCGACAAGCAGGTTTGGTTAGTCACTGGCGCCGGCCGTGGCCTGGGCGTCGACATCGCTAAAGCCGCCCTGGCCGCAGGTCACGCGGTGGTTGCTACGGGACGGAACCCCGAGAAGGTCGCCGCGGCGGTCGGGGAGCATGACGACCTCCTGGCGGTCAAGTTGGACGTCACCGATCCCGCCGACGCCGAGTCGGCCGTGGCGGCTACGGTCGACCGGTTCGGCCGGATCGACGTGCTGGTCAACAACGCGGGCAACTTCAACGCCGGCTTCTTCGAGGAGCTGAGCCCTGAGGAGTTTCGGGCCCAGATCGAGACCACGCTGTTTGGACCGGTCAACGTCACCCGCGCAGCGCTCCCAGTGATGCGCGGCCAACGCTCCGGCCTGGTTGTCACTATCTCCTCAACGGCCGGTCTTGAGGGCGGCGAGTTCACGAGCGCCTACGCTACGTCGAAGTTCGGGGTGGAGGGCTGGATGGAGTCGCTGGCCCCGGAGATCGCTCCGTTCGGCATCCGCACGATGCTGGTTGAGCCCGGCTTCTTCCGCACCGAGCTGCTCACGCCGGAGTCCACCAAATACGCCGCCTCCTCGATCGAGGACTACGCCGATCGGACCGACCAGACCATCACCGCCTGGAAAGCCATGAACGGGCAGCAGGGCGGAGATCCGACGAAGCTCGCCGACGCACTGGTCCACCTCGCAGGTCAAGAGGAGCCGCCGCTGCGCTTCGCCGCCGGCGCCGACGCGGTCGCCGCGTTCGAAAGAAGGGCCAAGAACCTCCTCGCCCAGGCCGACGCCTACCGCGACCTGTCCAGCAGCCTCGCCCTCGATTCGGACTAGGTTACGCATTGCCGTTGACCGGGTGCGTGGCGAATTGCGTGACAACCCAGCCGCCGGAGACCGGACGGATTGGGATGGAGCAGGACCCGAGCGTGGCGTAGTCAGCGATTCAGCGGTCCGTTGAATTGGCTAGAGATGCTGGCGCACCGCGTCCATGAAGCCCTTGGCATCGTCGGCGTAGAGGTTCACTTTGCCCACCGTTTCGATGCCGTGTGGAAGCCGGAACGACATAGGCCGTTCGAGCTTCACCTCGATGTTTGTCTCGTTCTGCATCCGCATGTGAAGGGTGGCGTCGCCGTTATCATCGACGGTCACTCGCGGTTGCTTTCCTTCCACCGTCTCCCTGCGATGTGTCACCGAGTAGATGTCGTTCCAGGACAGCGGGATGTCGATCTCCGCACCGGACCGGACGCGGATGCCTTCTGGTCCGACGGCGTGCGGACGGGTAAGCATCCCGAACAGGATCCCGAACATGAGGATTAGGCCCCAGCACCCGAGGACCAGCAGCGGGATTCGCATTTGTGGCCACCAGCGGTGCACGACGAAGTCGACGACAACAAGCTCAACGGCGGACACGACCACTAAGACGATGAGGATTTCGAGCACAGGTCGGTGATAGCTGAAGCCGGTGGCGCCTGGTGGAACCCTCGGCCGACGGAACAGGAACCGGTAGGTGCTTTGGTAGCCATGAATTTCCAGCAAGCTCGCTCTGCGGGCTAGGTAACCGGCGAGCCGCCACCCGGTTCGCCTGGGCTGCGGCGTCGTTGTCGTTGTCATGCCGTCACTGGCGGGGGCTGGGAGGACTCGACGAGATCACGAAGGCGTCCAGTGACGGTGTCCAGGCTCCGCCCGAACTGCGTGAGTTGGTCCTCGCCGAAGTCGGCCACCAATTGGGATGCGATCAGCTCCCGATCTCGTACCATGTCGGCCATCGTCTGGCTGCCGACTTCGGTAAGCGTTACTAGCGTCGCTCGGCGATCCGTCGGATGCTGCCCGCGTTGAACGAAGCCAGCTGCCTCCAACGCGTCGACCAGGCCGGTGACGTTGCGCGGGCTGACCTTGAGCGCGGCGGCCAGCGCCTGCTGGGTTGACGGCCCCATGCGGTGCAATTCCCAGAGCAGGTGCGTGCGAGATGTGGTGAGGCCGGTGCCCGCAAAGGACCTGACGAGGTCGGCCTGAATGAGCACGGCGATCTCCATAAGACGGTCGAAGACGTGAAGCTCGCTTGCCATTTCGTGATGCTACTACACAATGTATCCACTACACCAACTTGCCAGACTCGAATCCGGGGAACGCGCGCGTTCGAGGTCGCCGGCAAGGCGATGAGGATTCGCCAAAGCTTCGTGCCTGCGGGATGCCTCGGGCGCGGAGGTAGCAAGATCCAGGAGCGGAAGCTCACTGTGCGCGACACCATGACAATCGACGTCCTTAGGGAGCAGCGACTGTTCGAAAAGCGCTCGTCGGTATTCGAGACCGGTTCAAGATCGAAGTTGAGGGCGGCGCCCCATATGCATGCGCACGGCAACCTCGTTGATCATGAGTACGAGATTGAACAGGACGGCAAGACGATCGCGACGGTTTCGAAGAAATGGTTCCGGCTCAAAGAAACGGAGTCGACATCCAACAGTCTGCAGCGACTCCATGACGTGATCTCAGCCCGAAAGCTTTGGCGTATCTTCGCCCAGGTGCATCATGTGGAGTCCTTTCACGCTCGATTTCACTAGCGACGTTCCTCTGGCGGAACTAGGATCGAGAGCCAACCGAACGGGAGGAACCGCCATGGGGGGCCGCTGGCGTGCTTCCGTCGTTCTGATCGCTACAGTCACAATGCTGGTGGCTTGTTCAGTGACGACCGGCTCGGGAAACGTGGTCAGCGAGTCTCGGAACGTTTCCGGCTTCACGAAGATCGACCTGAGTGGCGCGGGGGAGGTCACCATCGATCAAAACGGCACCGAGGCCTTGACGATCGAGGCTGAAGACAACCTCATGCCGAAGCTGACCAGCGAAGTTGTGGACGGCACGCTGCGCCTGGGTGAGAAGTCGAACCTGACAATCAACCTCACCAAGCCGGTGAAGTATCAGGTCTCGGTGAAGGATCTGTCCGGGTTGATGATCTCTGGCTCGGGAACGGTGACTGCGGCGAATATCACCGCTCCCCGCCTCGCCGTGGCCATCAGCGGATCGGGCAAGGTCACGGTCGGCGGGACCGTGGAGAATCAAGACCTGGTAATCAGCGGAGCAGGTGAATATCAAGCGAAAGACCTGCAGACCAAGATCACCACCACCAAAATTGCGGGTAGCGGGGATGCATCAGTGACAGTTAGCGACAGCTTAGATATTCAAATGAGCGGTAGCGGGAAGCTCACCTATTACGGAAACCCCCCGAAAGTCACTCAGCAGATCAGCGGTTCAGGTCGCGTGACAAAGGGATAGGCAGCCGCCATACGTTCGATGGCACCTTCGGCCGTCTCTAGCAGATCCGAGCGGCGCGATGGCAGCAGCCTGCGCTACCAGCCTGCGATTCATTTGAGGCCATGAGTCTGAACAATGATGGGCAGGGCGCCTCCTGATCTCGGCGGATCTATTGACCGATGCGTCCGTCGATGCGTTCACGCAGCAGATCGGCGTGGCCATTGTGGCGGGCGTACTCCTCGATCATGTGGACTAAGAGCTCTCGCAAGGAGATCGGGCTTCCATCGCCGTCCTGTCCAACGAAGCCGAGGTCGGTGTCGCGAGCAAATTGCTCGGCGAAGGCAACCTCGTCGCGCCAGGCGGCCCAGGCCTCATCCACCACGGTCTGCTCCGCTATTGCACCGTCGAAGTCACCGTCCGGCTCAGCCTCCGACTGGTAACGCTTGGGCACGTCCTGACCGGAAAACCGGCGCCGGAACCACGTTCGTTCCACTTCTGCCATGTGCCGGAGGAGACCGAGCAGCGAAATGGTCGACGGCTCGACGGCACGGCGGGCGAGCTGTTCAGAGTCCAGACCGTCGCACTTGATCCCCAAAGTGAGCCGTTGGCGCCGCAGGTATTCGACCAGTGTCGCCCGCTCGTCGCCCAGCGATGCGCCTCCCTTGCGAGGGTCAGCTTCGAGTTCCAGAAACCTGTCAGCGCGGTGCTGCGGCTGATTCACGCAGCAATGGTCGCCGCGCCACCCGCGCCGCAGCAACCCTGTTTCCACGACGTGGGCCCTGCAAGCTTCGTAAAGCGCTTCTAAGTCAGAGTGGTCACGTTTGCGTCTATGTCCCCGCATTAGTGACCCCAGTAGCGCGGGGTAATACGGGTTGGCTTTCGAAAATCCGAAGGCCCTGGGGGAGGAAAAGAAATCGTCCCAGCGACAGGCGTGGCGGCAGCAAGGTTCCGCACCGCAAGCGGTGATACTTTCGATCGATGAAAACACGGCGACGTCGGCCGACGAACGGTGCCGAATGAAGGTAGACCGCCTGCTCCTTGGTGCAGCAGGGATCCTGTTCTCAGCAGGATTGTTGTCAGTCGCATTGCCGGCAGCCGCCGAGCCAGCCACCACCGTCAGATATCCGAAGGATGCCTCCGCCACTCGCTTCAACGGCTACGCCTTCGATGCCTGTACGGCTCCGTCGGCCTCCACCATGAAGGCATGGACGGCATCCCCGTACGACGCAGTAGGGGTTTATGTCGGCGGGGTGAACCGGGCCTGTGGCCAGCCGAATCTCACCTCAGCCTGGGTTTCCACGGTCTCCGTGCAAGGCTGGCGGCTCATTCCGATCTACATCGGCCATCAGGCGCCGTGCACCGGAAGGCTGAACGCGGTCAAGTTCACGGCCAGCTCCGCCGCAACGGACGGAACAGCAGATGCGGCCGACGCCGTCGCCAAGGCGAAGGCACTCGGCATGCTTCCAGGAACCGCGATCTACGGCGACATGGAAAATTACTCGACAACAGACGCGACCTGCCGGACTGCTGTACTGACCTTCGTCTCGGCCTGGACCATGGAGCTGCATCGACAGGGCTACCTCTCCGGCATGTACGCGAACTTGTCCCTCGGAGCCACTCAGTTGTCGGACTCGTACAACTCCAGCACCTACGCCCGGCCGGACGCGCTGTGGATTGCGCGCTGGGATAGCAATGCGACGCTCACCGGGTGGTCCGGCATTCCAGATTCGCAATGGTCAAATCATCAGCGCGGCAAGCAGTACCGGGGCGACCACAACGAGACGTACGGCGGTGTCACGATCAACATTGACAGCGATCGCTTCGACGCGCCCGTCGCGACGGTCGGCTACAACTACCGCGTAACCAGCATCACGGATCTCAACGGGCGCAGCGGTCCGACAACCTCCGCGTCGATCGTCAAGACCTACGCTCCAGGTTCGACTGTCAAAGTGGTCTGTCAGACGCCGGGCGCTGCTGTGGCCAGCACGACGGTGTGGGACAAGCTCAGCGACGGCAATTACGTCTCCGACTACTACGTCAGCACGCCATCGCAGACCACGTACAGCGCTCCGCTGCCGCGCTGCACGTATCCATACCGAGTGACGACGGCAACGCTGAACGAGCGGACTGGGCCAGGCTCCAATTATTCGATCGCGCGGACATTGTCGAATGGAGCCCTGGCCTGGATCTATTGCCAGCGATCCGGATCAGCGGTGAACAGCACCTCAGTCTGGGACCGGCTTCAGGACACGTACTACGTCTCCGACTACTACGTCGCCACGCCGAGCAAGACCACCTACAGCGCTCCCATCCCACGCTGCTGAACACGGCCTCGTACGCATGATCACTTAGCCTGGCTTGAAGCTGGCTCACCGGGTCGCGATCATGGCGACGTAAACCCTGTTGGGCCGAGGTAAGGAGCGCTCAGATGATTGTTGAAGACTTCCGCGAGTATCTCGCGGACATTCTGCGTGAGGGTTACAGCGTCCGCCACGACGAACACGGATCGGACCCTGACCTCATAGACCCAGGTGGCAATCCGGTGGAGACCTGGCGCGCGGACTACCCCTACGAGGAGCGGATGGAGCGTGACCTGTACGAGGACGAGAAGTACGCCCGAGCTGCTGAAGTTCCAGGACTGGTCGCAGGAGACGGGCTCAAAGCACCTGATCTTGTTCGAGGGTCGTGATGCGGCCGGTAAGGGCGGCACGATCAAGCGGTTCATGGAGCACCTCAACCCGCGAGCCGCGCGCGTGGTGGCGCTGACCAAGCCGACCGAAACTGAAGTGGGACAGTGGTATTTCCATCGCTACGTCTCTCATCTGCCGACCGCCGGTGAGATCGTGCTTTTCGACCGGTCCTGGTACAACCGGGCTGGCGTGGAACGCGTAATGGGCTTCTGCCGCAATGAAGACTACGGGCAGTTCCTCCGCCACGCGCCGCTGTTCGAGGAGATGCTGGTGGAAAGCGGCTTCTCACTGACAAAGCTCTGGTTCTCGGTCACCCAGGCCGAACAGCGGACCCGTTTCGCCATCCGGCAGATCGACCCGGTGCGGCGCTGGAAACTGTCCCCGATGGACATCGAGTCGCTTGATCGCTGGGACGACTACACCAAGGCCAAGGAAGCGATGTTCCTCGCAACAGACACTGACGACGCGCCCTGGACCGCGATCAAGAGCAACGACAAGAAGCGGGCTCGGATCAACGCGATGCGCTGCTTCCTTCATCAGTTCGACTACGAGGACAAGAACACCGACGTGGTCTACGAACCTGATCCACTGCTGGTCAGCCGGGGACTGAACTCGATCGACTAGCCGGCTAGGCGCCCCCGGATTTAATCAAGGCAAGGCTCCAAGCCCCTCAGTATTCGAGGCCATGGTGTGATCCGCGCAGGCGTCAATTCACGCGATCTGGATGATGCTACGGCTTCACTGTCCGCGTTGGATGGGAGACCAGGAAGCGGTCGTGAACCCGTCTCATCCAGCCGAGCAGCTCGCCCAAGCGAAGGGCTCTGCTCCATGCACCATCGAACCAGACCGAGTAGGAACGACTGAAGGTGGAAGCGCTGGCCCGATATCCGGACCGCGTCCGGAGCGGCGCCACGTTGCGTCTAGGACGGCCCGCCATCTTCTCGAAGAGGAGACGATCAAGTGAACGAAGCTGATGCTGTCGAGGAGTTGGGATCGGTCGAGGGCGTTGTTGTCGAACCCCCAGGCAGCAGGTTCAACGAGAAGAGACCTGCGCGTCGATTCGTATCCGCGGCGGCTGCGGCCGTTGCCCTGCTCTGCGTCCTGACGAGTTGCACCGGGAGCCCCACGCCGACTCAGACCGGTCCACCCGCCACGACCGTCGCACCGACGACCGCTGCCCCGACGACGACCGCTGAGTCGACGGCGGCTTGCGAGGACGTGGCGGAACTCAAGTCGTCGCTTGAGGCCCTCACGAACGTGAAGCCTAGGGAGGACGGGGTTGCGGCGCTGAGAACCGCGATCGCCAACGTCAAGACCAGCCTGGAACGTGCGGAGGCCTCGGCTTCGGGGGTTCTCCAGCCCAGCGTAGAGCAGGTAAAGACAGCATTCGCCGAGTTACAGACGGCGGCAAGCGGTCTGAGCACCGACAACCTTGCACAAAAGGCGCCGTCCATTGTCGTGGCGCTGCAGCGGGTTCGCACCGCGACCGCGGAGCTCTCCTCGACGCTAAAGGAGGCCTGCCCGAGGAGCTAACGGGAACCCGTATCTGGCCGAGATTTCACCAGGGCGCTGTGTGCTTGATACTGGTCGGACGTCGACTCCCAGACGTTACCGATCATGTCGTTCAGTCCGTAGCCGTTAGGCGGGTAGGAACCGACCTGCGCAGTGCCGGCGTGGCCTTGGGAGATCCCGTACGCCAACCGGTCATCCCCCAGTCTCGAGGAGGAGGGCGTCGC
>DATFOP010000165.1:0-8209 GCA_035265505.1 Propionibacteriaceae bacterium
CAGGTCAAACCTCTGAGATTCATCTGTCGCCACACAGTGACAGCGCCATCCTCCGGGTTGGCGCTGTACTTGTGCGCACCACATCCATGAGCGCGGCTCAGTACGAGGCCAGAGCCCGACAGCTGCTGCCCGACTACGCCACTGCCTATTTCGGAGCTACCGCCGGATCCGGGGTGAGCGATGCTGAAGGCACCGCCGACTGGTCAGCCGTCCGGTTCCGGCCGTACACGCTTCGCGACGTCAGCACCATCGACACCGCCACGACCGTGCTGGGCACTCCGGTCCGAACCCCGGTGCTGATTGCCCCAATGGCGCAACAGCTGGCTGCGCACGACGAAGGTGAGGCGGCCATGGCAAGATCGGCGGCCGCGATGGGAACGGTGCTGGGAGTGTCCACTCATGCCGCCGTGCCGTTCTCGGCTGTGGCGGCTGAGGGTGCACCGTGGTGGTTTCAGGTTTACGTGACCCATGACCGGCACCTCACCGAACTCCTCGTGGAACGGGCCGTGGGCAACGGCGCTACCGCTTTGATTCTGACCGTCGACATGGTGGCTCTCCTGCCAGCCGCGGTGAATCCGCGGAGCTGGGCAGACGTGCCGGGCAGAGCTCGGATGACCAATCTCACCCCGGCCGAGCTGGCGGCAGCGGGCTCAGCGGGAACGGCCATCGATCCCACCATCACCTTCGAGATCATCGACTGGCTCCGCCAGCTGAGTGATCTGCCGGTTATCGTCAAGGGCGTGTTGCGCGCGGATGACGCGATGCGGTGCGTCGACGCCGGAGCTGACGGCATCGTTGTCTCCAGCCATGGCGGCCGGCGGCTGGGACCTTCCATCACGTCCGCCCGCGCCCTAGCCGACATAGCCGCGGCCGTCGGGGACAGGGTTGAAATCTACGCGGACAGTGGGATTCGCACTGGAGAACACATCGCTGCTGCGCTCGCTCTGGGCGCGAGGGCGGTGTTTCTGGGCCGGCCTCTGCTGTGGGCTCTGGCGGCGGCCGGCTCGGAAGGCGTCAAGGCTGTGCTCGATGAGCTGACGACCGAACTCGCGCTGGTTATGACACAGCTCGGAGTCTCGCGCTTGGCGGAGCTGACTCCTGACGTACTCGAGACCACCACGCCGCCATTCGGACGGTAGGTCCGTGCACCATCCCCCTCGGCTGACATGCTGGCGACCATGACTTCGCGTATCAGCCACACCGCGGTCGACTCTCGTGACGCCTACGCGCAGTCGGTGTGGTGGGCGCAGGTTCTGGACATGGCGGAGGAACCGGACGATCCCAACGAACCCGGTGATGAGGAGTGCCTGATCGTCACCGCTGACCGCCGCACTGAGGTGTTGTTCATCGAGGTGCCCGAATCCAAACAGGTGAAGAACCGGATCCACTTCGATCTGCGACCCACCGACCGTACGCGGGACGAAGAGATCGACCGGGTCGTAGCCCTGGGCGCCACACAGGTCGCCGACCGCCGCAATGACGACGGGACCGGCTGGATGGTGTTGGCGGATCCTGAAGGCAACGAGTTCTGCATCCTGCGCAGTGAGGCAGAGCTTGCCGCTCTACAACGCCCGGCGGCCGCCTCGTGATGCACCAATCCACAACGAATCACGTACGACTTTGAGCCCCGGCCTCACTCCTTGAGCCCAAAGAACAGGGCTCAAGGAGCGCCGTAGAGGCTCAAAGTCGCGTACTACTGGGTATTGGATGTGCATCGTGTCGGCTGGATCACACAAAAAAGGCTGCTTAGGGTGGCCTTAGAATGGACTACTGGGCAGGCAGGCTGCGTTATCGCTACGACTCCCCTCTGACCAACGACCCGGGGACAATAGGCCATGAGGAAGAAGGCATCTAGCTGTGCGACAGGTCCATACGCTGGATCGCGTTGTTATCCGCTTCGCGGGCGACTCTGGCGACGGCATGCAGCTCACTGGCGACCGGTTCACCGCCGACTCGGCCATCTTCGGTAACGACATCTCGACGCTGCCGAACTTTCCGGCGGAGATTCGCGCGCCGGCCGGCACGCTTCCGGGCGTCTCCAGCTTCCAGCTGCACTTCGCCAACTACGACATCCTGACCCCCGGCGACCGGCCGGATGTACTGGTGGCCATGAACCCGGCCGCCCTCAAGGCCAATATTGCCGATTTGCCGCGGGGCGGTGTGATCATCGCCGACAGTGCCGACTTCACCAAGCGCAATCTGGCTCGGGTCGGCTACGACAGCGATCCGCTGACCGACGATTCGCTGGCGGATTATCAGGTGCACGCTCTCGATCTCACCGGCATGACGGTTGAGGCGGTCAAGCGTTTCGGGCTGAGCCGCAAGGACGCGTCCCGGGCGAAGAACATGTTCGCCCTTGGCCTGCTCTCCTGGCTCTACCACCGCCCGACCGAGGGCACGATCAATTTCTTGTCCGCCAAGTTCGCCGGCAAGCCGGACATCCGCGATGCCAACCTCACCGCCTTCAAGGCCGGGTACGCGTTCGGCGAGACCACGGAGGTTTTCGCCGTCAGCTACGAGGTGGCCCCCGCGCCGATGCCCTCGGGCAAGTATCGTCAGATCTCCGGCAACCTGGCCCTCGCCTACGGATTGGTGACAGCCGCCCAGAAGGCGAAGCTGCCGCTGTTCTTGGGCGCCTACCCGATCACGCCGGCGTCCGACGTGCTGCACGAGTTGAGCAAGCACAAGCGGTTCGGCGTCACGACCTTCCAGGCGGAGGACGAGATCGCCGGCATCGGTGCCGCGCTGGGCGCCAGCTTCGCCGGACACCTCGGCGTCACCACGACCTCCGGTCCGGGCGTCGCGCTCAAGGCCGAGACCATCGGGCTGGCAGTGATGACCGAACTTCCGTTGATCATCTGCGACATCCAGCGGGCGGGTCCGAGTACCGGGATGCCGACCAAGACGGAGCAGGCGGACCTGCTGCAGGTGATGTTCGGCCGCAACGGTGAGGCTCCGGTGCCGGTGCTGGCTCCCCAATCGCCGGCCGACTGCTTCGACGCTGCCCTGGAGGCCGTACGGATTGCGGTCAAGTACCGCACGCCTGTCGTGTTGCTGTCCGACGGTTATCTCGCCAACGGCGCGGAGCCCTGGCGGGTGCCCGACGTCGCCTCCATCGCGGCGATCGATCCAGACTTCGCGACCGAGACGAATGCCACCAACAAAGCGGGCAACGACGTCTTTCTGCCCTACCGCCGCGACCCGCTGACGCTGGCTCGTCCGTGGGCGATTCCCGGCGCCGCCGGCCTGGAGCATCGGATCGGCGGCATCGAGAAGGCGCGCGACACGGGCGAGGTGTCCTACGATCCGGCCAACCACGAGGAAATGGTGCGGTTGCGCCAGGCCAAGATCGACGGCATCGTCCGCGACATTCCTGACCTGGTGGTGGACGATCCCGCCGGGCCGGACGGAACGCACGCAAAGGTGCTCGTTCTCGGCTGGGGATCGACCTACGGTCCGATCGTGGCGGCCGTCCGACGGGTCCGCAAGACCGGCCGTCAGGTGGCCTACACACACCTTCGCCACCTGAACCCGTTCCCCGGCAACCTCGGCGCGATCCTTCGCAGCTACGACCGGGTCATCGTGCCGGAAATGAACCTCGGCCAGCTGGCGATGCTGCTCCGAGCGAAGTATCTGGTGGACGTGCAGAGCTATTCCCGCGTGCGCGGCTTGCCGATCTCGCTCAGCGAGCTGGCTCATGACCTCGAATTCGAGGTCGACCGATTGGAAAGGATCGACGCGTGACCGCCCAGGACGTGCACTCCGAACTCGGAAGGACAACCCGTTCCCAGCTGGCCGGCGCGGCGCGTCTGCAGCCACCCGGCGCGGGGAGCCCGGAATCAGCCGCCCAGCCCTCCGAACCGCTTGACGAGCAAGGACCGGCCCCGCTCGGGGAGCGACCCTCGACAAGTTCAGGACTCGCTGGTCGATCCGGCCTTGCCGGCGTACCGCTGTCTCTGGAGCCACTGACACGCAAGGACTTCACCAGCGATCAGGAAGTCCGCTGGTGCCCGGGCTGTGGTGACTACGCCGTGCTGGCCGCCTTCCAAGGCTTCATGCCCGAGCTCGGCATCAAGCGTGAGAACACAGTGATCGTCTCAGGGATCGGCTGCTCTTCCCGTTTTCCGTACTACGTCGACTCCTATGGCATGCACTCCATCCACGGCCGGGCCACCGCCATTGCCACCGGTGTGGCAACCGCGCGTGAGGATGTCGCGGTCTTCGTCATCACCGGTGACGGAGATGCGTTATCCATCGGCGGCAACCATCTCATCCACGTGCTGCGACGCAACGTCAACCTGACGATCTTGTTGTTCAACAACCGGATCTACGGGTTGACCAAGGGCCAGTACTCGCCCACCTCTGAATTGGGCAAGATCACCAAGTCGACACCGATGGGATCGCTGGACAACCCGTTCAACCCGGTGTCCCTCGCTCTGGGGGCTGAGGCGACGTTCGTGGCGCGCACGATCGACTCCGACCGGAAGCACCTGACCGGCGTGCTCCGGGCGGCGACTGCCCATCGCGGGACCTCGCTGGTGGAGATCTATCAGAACTGTCCGATCTTCAACGACGGCGCCTTCGACGCCATCAAGGAGCCCAGCACGTCCGCCGACGCGATCATCCCGCTCAACCACGGCGAACCCGTCCGCTTCGGCGTCGACGGGCATCTGGGAGTCGTGCGGGATTCGCAGACCGGCGGCTTCCGGGTGGCCGAAGTGGCAGATGTCGGCCTCGACGCGTTAGTCGTGCATGATGCGCACGACCCGGATCCCACGTTCGCTTTTGGCCTATCCCGCCTCACCGATGCGGGCGTGTTGCACCGCGCACCGATTGGCATCTTTCGTGACGTCGAGGCCCCCACTTACGACGATCTCGCCCGGGAACAAGTGGCCCTGGCCGCCGGCAACGGCTCCGGGGACGACGCCTTGCAGGGCCTAGTCTCCGGCGCGGACACTTGGCAGGTGCGCTGAGCTAGCCGTTGCCAGGCTGCGGCCGGTTGTTGATCGCTCCGCAAGCCGACGCAGCCTGCGTTGGGTAACATCGCGGCCATGCTTGGGGAACCAACGGGCGGCCGCTCATGACGGACAGTCCGTCCGGCGGACTGCCCCCGGACCCCTATGGGCAGGGTCGGCAGCCTGGACAGGGACAACCCCCGGCTGGAGGTTACGCGTTCGGGCTTGCTCCGGAACAGGGTGCGGCCAGTCCTTACCCCCAGCAACCGGATCCGGTGGCTGATCAGCCGGGTGGACACTGGGGCCTGCCACCGGTCGGTCCGCAGCCCGGTCGTGGCGGCCGCACACTGCTCATCGTTGGTCTCTCCGCCCTGACCCTGATCATTCTGGGCGTCGGCAGTGCCATTGTGGCGATCAACCTGCGGCAGGCGAGGAACAGCGAGTCGGGCACGGGGGCAAGCACCGGCTCCACCTCCTCCGCCTCTGCGGCGGGTGCGGGACCGTCGGACGCCGTTCTCGGCTATCTGACAGCACTCTCGTCAAGGGATGCGCAGAAGGCACTGTCGTACGGGCAGTCCGAGCCCACCGAGAGCTCCATGCTTACCGACAAGGCACTTTCGGCGGCGCTCAAGAACGCGCCGCTCACGGCTATCGAGGTGCCTCGGGTTGATGGCGAGAACGAAGCGTCGGTCGAAGCCTCCTACCAGCTCGGAAAGCGGAGCGTTACCGAGACCTTCGACGTCGTCAAGCAGGGAGACGAGTGGAAACTGCGACGGGTTGCCGCTGAGATCGAGCTGGGGCTCGTCCGCAGCGGATCGGTGCCGCTGTTGATCAACGGAACGAAGGTGTCCGAGGATCTGGTCAGCCTGTTCCCCGGCTCCTACAAGATCAGCACTGGTTTGGAATACTCCGACTACGGCAAGGACTCCACTGTCCTGGTCACGAGCCCGAGTGAGTCCCCCGACACCAGCCGACTGGCAGTGCGCATCACCGCCGAGGGCAAGAGCGCGGCGGTTGCGGCGGCGAAGAAGAGCTACACCACGTGTTTGAAGAGCGACGACCCGGCACCGTCGAAGTGCCCCAACCGCTGGACGTCCAACGCCGCCAAGTGGCGCAAGGGGACGGTCGACTGGGAACAGCGCGGTTCGGACCCCTTCAAGAAGGCGAAGGTGACCACGTCAGGGCTCTTCGCCCAAGTGCAGATCCCGCTTCGCGTCGAGTTGAGCGGAACCTGCACCCAAGGGGGCCGTACCGGTCGTTGCGTGGGGGCCACGATCACCGGAACGAGCATCTCGGTGGTATCCCTGGAGACCAACTCGCCCAAGGTCAGATGGTTGTGACCCCGGCATCGTCCCTGCGCACGATCACCGACGAGGGGGTGCTCGGGCTAGCATCGACCGAGTGACTGATGTGATGCGCGCTGGCGCCGCCTTGAATGTCGACGACTTCGACACGGAAGTTCGAATCCAGGATGATCTCTTTCGGCACGTGAATGGCCATTGGCTGGCCAATACCGAGATTCCTGAGGACAAGCCAATCGCCGGCGCCTTCATCATGCTCCGCGATGAGGCCGAAGAGGCCGTACGAAGGATCATCACCGAGTTGGAGCCCGGAAAGCCGGGCAGCGAGGCCACGAAGATCGCCGATCTCTATGCAAGTTTCATGGACGAGAGCGCCGTCGACGAGGCCGGTGCCGCCCCGCTTGTTCCGTTGCTGGCCGAAGTCAACAGCGTTTCCACCGTCGCCGAGTTGATCACGCTGGTGGGCAGCTTTCCGCGCAGAGCCATCGCCGGGCTGATCAACTTCGAAGCCGAGTCGGATCCGGGTGATCCCAATCGCTACGTGATGTTCGTCGGTCAGGGTGGCCTGGGGCTACCGGACGAGGCCTACTACCGGCTGGAAACCCACGCCGACCTCCGGGACCAGTATCGCGACCACGTCGCGGCGTCCCTGCGACTCGCCGGGATCGCGGAGCCGGAGAAGTCAGCACAGACGGTACTCGATCTTGAGACGGAGATCGCCGCAGGACACTGGGACCGGGTCAAGTGCCGCGATATGCGCCTGATGTACAACCTCATGTCACTCGACGACTTCGCGGCCGGCAGCCCGGGACTTCAGTGGCGGGCGTTCTTGACCGGCGCGGGAGTGCCCGAGCAGGCCATGGCCGAACTGGTCGTCCAGCAGCCGTCGTTCTTCACCTCGGTGGCCGAGCTGATCACCGACGACCGGCTTCCCGGTTGGAAGGTCTGGGCTCAGTGGAAGCTGATCTCGTCGCTTTCGCCATACCTGTCGTCGGCATTCGTTAACGAGCGGTTCCGTTTCTACGGCACCATCTTGTCCGGTACGCCGGTGCTCAAGGAGCGTTGGAAGCGCGGAGTCGACCTGGTGGAAGGGGCCCTTGGCGAGGCCGTAGGCAAGATCTACGTCGAACGGCACTACTCGTCGGTCGCCAAGGAGCGGATGGACCAGCTCGTGGCCGACCTGATCGAGGCCTATCGGCAGTCCATCACCGAGCTGGACTGGATGACCGCCGCGACGAAACAGCGGGCACTCGACAAGCTGCGCAAATTTCGCCCGCATATCGGGTTCCCCTCGAAGTGGCGGGATTATTCGACGCTCCAGATCGATCGCCACGACCTGGTGGGGAACGTGATGCGGGCGGCCAGCTTCGAAGTAGGACGATCGGTCGCCAAGATCGGGCAGCCGATCGACCGCGAGGAGTGGCTGATGACCCCGCAGACGGTCAACGCGTACTATCACCCCCTGCGAAACGAAATTGTCTTCCCCGCCGCCATCCTGCAGTCGCCGTTCTTCTCCGAGGACGCCGACGACGCGATCAACTACGGCGGCATCGGTGCTGTGATCGGTCATGAGATCGGCCATGGCTTCGACGATCAGGGTTCGACCTGCGACGGTGACGGTGCGCTGGTCGATTGGTGGACGGCCGAGGATCGAGCGGCTTTCGAAAAGCGGACCCGAGTGCTGATCAATCAATACGAAGAGCTGGAGCCCGAGCAGACTCCGGGCCACCGCGTGAATGGTGAGCTGACCATCGGGGAGAACATCGGTGATCTGGGCGGCCTATCGATCGCCCTCAAGGCCTATCGAATCTCGACCCGGGATTATCGACCGGATCCAATCGACGGCTTCACCGACGAGCAGCGCCTCTTCCTCAGCTGGGCCTACATCTGGCACTCGAAGATCCGCACGGAGATGTTGCTGCAGCGCCTGGCGACCGATCCCCACTCCCCTGC
>DATFOP010000166.1:0-2829 GCA_035265505.1 Propionibacteriaceae bacterium
GTCCGACACGCTGTGCTCCCTCATGCTGCTGATCGCCGTCATCGGCGAGACGACTCGCTCGACCGACAGCGTATTGCAGGCCTCTGACCGCTCGGCCGACCAGTGCGCCTGCGAGTCGGATTGGGCCCCGGGCCCCACTAAAGTGGCTGGTCATGGCTACCCATCTGTCTCCCGGTGACCCGGCACCGGCTTTCACTCTTCGCGACGCGGACAGCAAAGAAGTGTCGTTGGCCGACTTTGCCGGTCAACGCCTGATCGTTTACTTCTACCCGGCGGCGATGACCGCCGGCTGCACCACGCAAGCGGTCGACTTCACCGCCGCCGCCCACGACCTGGCGAACGCCGGAGTTCAGGTCGTCGGCATCTCGCCGGACGAGCCTGAGCGGTTGGCACAGTTTCGCGAGCAGCAGGCGATCGGCTTCCCGCTGTTATCGGACCCCGAGAAGTCTGTGCTCAACGCGTACGGTGCTTACGGCGAGAAGCTGCTCTACGGGAAGCTCATCGAGGGCGTGATCCGTTCGACGTTCGTCGTCGACGTCGATGACAAGGGACGCGGCGAAATCGCCGTCGCGCAGTACAACGTGAAGGCTACCGGCCACGTTGACAAGCTCAAGCGCGAGTTGGGACTGTCCTAGGCCGGGAACCGCATTGTCTGCGACAGCGATCACGAATGCGCGAGCAGGACACCCCTGCGAGCGTCGCTGGATCGCGCGACGCCGATCGGAGGAGTCGATGAGCACCGGCGCCGCGAGCGAAGCGAGCACGTCTGGCGGCGTTGCGAAGAGCGACGACGACGGCGCCTGAGAAGCGTGATCGCGCGAGCAGGAAAATGTCGTGCCGAAGGAGGGACTCGAACCCTCACACCCGAAGGCACAGGAACCTAAATCCTGCGTGTCTACCAGTTCCACCACTCCGGCGAAGTCGGGCCAATCCTACGGTTCACCAGACCGGAGAAAGCAGCTCTGAAGCTAGAAGCGGACTGCCGCCGCGTCGATGCGGCACGTCTCTCCGCACAAGGCCACAGGTAATTGGCCGAATTGACCGATTCCGAGAAATCCGCGGCTTTGTGCGGAAAGACGCACCATCATCCGGAGCCAAGCCTTTCGGCGCCGGCCCGGTCATCGGTTATGCCGCCGGTAACTGACGAAACTGAAACCGTCGTAGTCCTCTCGCGCGGTCTCCCGCCACTCGTGCGGCTCGATCGGCGGGAACGTGATGTTCCCCGGCGGTTCAAGATCCACCTCAGTGATTTCCAGAGCCTCCAGGTGGTGCCACGCCGCACGATAGATCTCGCCCCCGCCGGCGACAAAGATCGTTGCCGGACCAAGATCACCGGCCAGGACGAGGGCTCGGTCCACAGACGGCACAGCGCGCACTCCGTCCCCGCGCCACATCGTGGCGCGGGTGATGACGAACGTGGTACGCCCGGGCAGCGGCCGGCCGATCGAGTCATAAGTCTTGCGACCCATGATCAACACCTGTCCCGTGGTGAGGTCTCGAAACCGCCGCCAGTCATGCGGAATGCGCCACGGAATGTCCTGGCCATCGCCGATCACTCCATTGCGCGCAACGGCCGCGATGCCGACGATCATCGGCTTTCAGACCGCAATCGGGGCTCGAATACCGGGATGGGGATCGTAGGCCTCGACGGAGATGTCGTCCAGCGTGAAGTCGTCAATTTCCTCGACCAGTGGATTCAAGATGAGCTTCGGCAGCGCGCGGGGCTCCCGGGTGAGCTGCAGCTTGGCCTGATCAACGTGATTGCGATACAGATGCGCATCGCCGAGGGTGTGGACGAAGTCACCGACGCCCAAACCGCAGACGTGGGCGACCATGTGCGTCAACAGCGCGTACGACGCGATGTTGAACGGCACGCCCAAGAAGACATCGGCCGACCTCTGGTAGAGCTGGCACGACAACCGATTGTCGGCCACGTAGAACTGGAAGAGCACATGGCAGGGCGGCAACGCCATCTCGTCAAGATCACCGACATTCCAGGCGCTGATCAGATGGCGGCGGGAGTCAGGATTGGACTTGATGGAGGCGATCACGCGAGCCAGCTGATCGATTCGCCCACCCTCGGGAGATGGCCACGAGCGCCATTGGTAACCGTAGATCGGGCCCAAGTCACCGGCGTCGTCCGCCCATTCGTCCCAAATCGTCACGCCCTGCTCGTGTAGCCAGGAGACGTTGGTGCAACCTTTGATGAACCACAACAGCTCAGCGAAAATCGATCGGGTGTGCAGCTTTTTGGTGGTCAGCAGCGGAAATCCGTCGTCGAGGTGAAAACGCATTTGATAGCCGAAGCAACTCAGCGTGCCGGTTCCGGTTCGATCACCCTTCTCGGTGCCTGACGTCAGAACGTGGTCGAGGAGTTCCAGGTAGGTCTTCAACTTAAACGTCCTCCCGTACGCCCAGTCGGCGCAGCTCCGAGATGAGCACAGGAACGATAGCGCGGACGGCGTGGCCCCGATGGCTGATCGCGTCCTTTGCGGCTGCCTCGATTTCACCGTTGGTCATGGTTTGGCCGTCGGCCACGAACAGCGGATCGTAGCCGAATCCCAGCTGGCCCGCGGGTCGGCTGGCCAGCCTCCCGGTCATTTCCCCCATCCGGATGTGCTCGGCGCCGTCGGGCAGGACCAGAGCCATGGCGCAGACGAATTTGGCCGTACGCTCGCCGGGCTCCACATCGAAGAGTTGGCGCAGCAGCAGCTCATTGTTGTCCTCGTCGGTGGCGTCCGGACCGGCCCAGCGGGCGGAACGTACGCCCGGCATGCCGTTGAGCACGTCGACCGCCAGCCCGGAGTCATCCGCCAGCGCAGGCAGTCC
>DATFOP010000167.1:0-5013 GCA_035265505.1 Propionibacteriaceae bacterium
CGCCAGCGTGCCTGCTGCCGTGAGCGAGGCCGATGACCGGAAGGTCAGAGGGGCGCAAGCTCATCTGCGGCCCTGTGCGGAGAGACGCGGGCCGACGCCAGCCGTATCGGCCACATCTTTGGCTTTGTGCGGAAAGACGCGAGCCGACCTCAGCTTAATCAGCCACATCTGTGGCTTTGTGCGGAAAGACGCGATCAGGGGGGAGGTCAGCGAGTCTCGCGATGGGGCGTGTGCGTACGACAGCGGGGGCAGAACTTCTTCA
Source organism: Propionibacteriaceae bacterium (assembly GCA_035265505.1). GTDB lineage: Bacteria > Actinomycetota > Actinomycetes > Propionibacteriales > Propionibacteriaceae > Microlunatus. The sequence continues at coordinate 263 of DATFOP010000167.1, forward strand.
GCTCGAGGCGATCAGGGTCATTACGCCGGTTCTTCTTGGTGATGTAGTTGCGCTCCTTGCACTGCGTGCACGCCAACGTGATCTTCGGCCGTACGTCGGAGGTCTTGGCCATCGTTTTCCTTGATCTGCTCGATTCGTCTAACACCAGTGGTAGCGGGAGCGGGACTCGAACCCGCGACACAGCGATTATGAGCCGCTTGCTCTACCGCCTGAGCTATCCCGCTGTAGTCCCCGCCGCCGGCGTGCCGGCCGATCAACGCACCCGAATGGGTGCCGTATTCCGCCGGTGCGCGGTTGCACCGGGGTCGCGGACCGAGCCCCCATGCGGAATCGAACCGCAGACCTTCTCCTTACCATGGAGACGCTCTGCCTGCTGAGCTATAGGGGCCGGCTGGACGCCCGCTGAACGGTCGTGCCGACCCACCAAGATACACAGCGCGCCGCCGCCTGCGCGAATCGCAAGTCCACGCGTACTGGCGCCAACCCAGAGTGCAATTATTCTTGAACGACTACCTGCGAGACCTGAACACTGAAGGACCAGAACATGTCGTGCGATTCGAAGCGGCATGGGTTGTCGGTGTGCAGGGCTCAGACCATCACCGCTATGGAAAGGTGGTCGCGTGACGTTGGAGGACCTCGTCCGGCTCCGCCGGGCCCGTGACCTGATGGACCGCGACTACGCGAAGCCCCTCGACGTTCCGGCGCTGGCGCGCGCCGCTTTCATGTCGCCGGGCCATTTCTCCCGCAGCTTCCGCGCTGCCTTCGGCGAAACGCCGTACAGCTACCTGATGACCCGCCGGATCGAGCGGGCAAAGGCGCTGCTGCGGCGGGGCGACCTGATGGTGACGGAGGTCTGCTTCGCGGTCGGCTGCACATCGCTGGGGTCGTTCAGCGCGCGGTTCACCGAGCTGGTCGGCGAGAGCCCCAGCTCATACCGGGCCCGCCCCCATGACGAGGGCGCCGCCATCCCGGCCTGTGTCGCCAAGATCCACACCCGACCGGTCAGGAATGGAGAAGCGAAACCTTCCCCCCGGCCCCTAGTGTGAAACGCATGGACATCAAGCTTTCACAGTGCTTCATCGCCGTCGACGACCACGACAAGGCACTCGCCTTCTACCGGGACGTTCTCGGCATGGAGGTGCGCAATGACGTCGGGTTCGAGGGGATGCGCTGGGTGACCGTCGGCGCACCCTCGCAGCCCGATGTGGACATCGTCCTCGAACCGCCCGTCGCGGACCCGAACGCCTTGTCCGCCGACAAGGAGGCCGCGGCGGAACTGCTGGCGAAGGGACTGCTGCGCGGTGTCATCTTCAGGACGGACGACTGCGACGGCACCTTCGAGCGCATCCGCGCCGCGGGGGGAGAGGTGCTTCAGGAACCGATCGACCAGTTCTACGGCGTCCGGGACTGCGCGTTCCGCGATCCCTCCGGCAACATGCTGCGCTTCAGCCAGCCTCGCAAGCAGTGAGCTCCGCCGTGGCCGTGGCCGATCAGCCCAGGCCGGCCTCATAGGCAAGGCCGGCGGCCTGGACACGGTTGCGTGCGTCAAGCTTGATCAGGATCGAGCTGAGGTGTGCTTTCACAGTTCCTTCCACGACGTAGAGGGTGCGGGCGATCTCGGCATTTGGACTTCTCCGTATGGGCTTCGCGCTCGCTGTGGCGGGTCAGACAGCCAGGTCGGCGGCGAGGCCTGGCAGGCGGTGATGGCTGGTGCAGCAAAGTGGGTCCGCGCTCCCGGAGTCGGGAGAACGGACCCACCATGACGTCAGGCGCGGGAGCGGAGCCGTGCCGCGTACGCGGTGACCCACGCGAAGCCCAGGACCACGGCCACGAAGAGCCGGACGCTGTGCAGCGGACCGAATGGCAGCGGGAGCAGGAAAGACACCACGGCGACCACCACGGTGACGATCGCCGCGGCGCGGTGACCCTCGGTGGCGAACCGGCGAGCCAAGACGAGGCAGGCCGCCACCAGCGCGAGAAACGCCAGCGGGGGCGCGAAGGCGTGGATCAGGCTCGAGGTGCTGATCTGCTCCGGGTAACCCGCAGGCGCTCCGGCCGGGAAACCCATTGCCGGATCGGCCTTGAAGACCCCACCGGTGATCAGCCCCACCCCGTACACAGTGAACAGGACCGGCCCGGCGACCGCGCCTCGCCCGCCGCGGAGGTGCGGAGCCACTCCGTACGCGAAGAGCAGGCTGAGCAGCCCGGCCACGATGAAGTTGGCACTCTGCACCCACCCGTACTCGCCGTTGGCGAGCAGGCTGATCGGGTGCCGGGTCAGGTCAAAGCCGTCGCGGGTCAGAATCTGTAGCAGAGCCGTCGTGACAAACAGCGGGCCGGCGAGGACGCCTGCGAACAGCGCGCCGCGGCGTCCCCCGACGGTGGCCGGAACTGCGGTGATGGTGAGGGCCTGCGAAGTGAGAACAGTCATTGCCGTGTTCCTTTCCGTAGTGGTTTGTGCTCTCACTCGGGCGTCGACCGACGCCTTTGATTCTCGACACGAGACATAAAGAAAAATTCTGTCAGCGTGGATGTCGAGAAATCGGCGTCCCGGACGACGCGAGCAGTGAGGGCCGGTCAGGACCGATCGGGCCCCACTCGAGATAAGGAGTACGCCATGAGGTTCATGAGCATGCTGAAATTCGACGAGACCAACTCGTTCGGGCCGCCGCCGCCGGAATTGTTCACGGCGATGGGCGCCTACACCGAGGAGGGCCTGCGCAACGGCACGGTGGTCGAGATAGGCGGGCTGTTGCCCAGCGAGGCTGGGGCGATCGTGTCGCTGGTGGACGGCACAATCAAGGCGGTGGATGGCCCGTTCACCGAGGCCCGCGAGCTGGTCGGTGGGTACGCGGTGATCGAGGTGCGCTCCAAGGCTGAGGCCATCGAGCACGCCCGCCGGCTGATGCAGATCCACGCCGACCACTGGCCCGCCTTCTCGGGCAGCTGTGAGCTTCGCCAGCTTGCCGACGCGGACGCAGCTCCGAGCCCAAGCTGACCCACTCGTCGACCCAAGGGCCAGCGGTGGTCTGATCACAGCTGTGAGCGATCAGACCACCGCGGAGGCCATCGAGGCCGTTTGGCGACTCGAGTCGACCCGGCTGGTCGCCGGGCTGGTCCGGATGGTCCGGGACGTCGAACTGGCCGAGGACCTGGCCCAGGACGCCATGGTGGCGGCCCTGGACCAGTGGCCGGCCGACGGCATGCCCAACAACCCCGGGGCCTGGCTGATGACCACGGCCAAGCGCCGCGCCGTCGATACGTTCCGGCGGCGCGAGCGCGGCGACCGGGCGTACCGCGCCGTGGCCCAGGAGGTGACCGACCGGGTGAACGAGGACACGATCCTCGCCGCTCTCGACCACGTCGAGGACGACGTGCTACGGCTGATGTTCCTCTGCTGCCACCCCAGCCTTACACCGGAGGCCCAGACCACCCTCACCCTGCGGCTGGTCGCCGGGCTGACGGCACGGGAGATCGCCCGGGCATACCTGACCACCGAGTTCACCGTCGCCCAGCGACTGGTCCGGGCCAAGAAGACCCTGGCCGTCGCCGGTGCCGCGCTGGAGGAACCCAGCGATGCCGAGCGGGCCGAACGGCTGGACACCGTGCTAGGGGTGATCTACCTGTTGTTCAACGAGGGTTATGCGGCCACGGCTGGTCCCGACTGGGCCCGACCGGCCCTCTGCGCCGAGGCGCTGCGAGTTGGCCGCATCCTGGCCGCCCTGGTGCCGGACCACGCCGAGACCCGCGGGCTGCTCGCGCTGATGGAGCTGCAGTCCTCACGACTGCCGGCCCGGGTCGGTGCTGACGGCGAACCCGTGCTGCTGGCCGACCAGGACCGGACCCGATGGGACGCCGGCCACATCGCCCGAGGACTACGCATCCTCGCCCAGGCCGGAGACCTGACCGACGAGCCCGGGCCCTATACCCTGCAGGCGGTCATCGCCGGTTGCCATGCTCGGGCAGCCAGCACGGCGGAGACGGACTGGGTCCGTATCGCCGAGCTGTACGAGCGGCTGGCCCGCCAGACCGGATCCGCGGTGGTCGAGCTCAACCGGGCGGTGGCGCTGAGCATGGCCTACGGACCGGAGACAGGGCTCCGGCTGGTCGACCAACTCATCGACCTGCCCGCGTTGCGGGACTACCACCTGCTGCCCAGCGTGCGCGGCGACCTGCTGGCCCGGCTCGGGCGCCACGATGAGGCCCGGGTCGAATTCGCCCTGGCCGCCAAGCTGGCGAGCAACGAACGGGAACGAGCGCTGCTCACCGAACGGGCGCGGGGCAGATAGCCTCGGGCCATGCAGACCCGACAGCTTGGTCCGTTCCGTGTCTCGGCGATCGGACTCGGCGCGATGCCGATGTCGATGAACGACGACAAGAGGTATCCGGAAGAGTCTCAGGCGATCGCCACCATCCATGCGGCGCTGGAGTCCGGCGTCACCTTGCTCGACACTGCCGACATCTACGCGCCGACGTGGGACAGCATGGGCCACAACGAGACTCTGGTTCGCAAAGCCATGGCGTCCTATGGCGGGAACACCGACGAGGTGGTGATCGCCACCAAGGGCGGCATCACGCGAAGTGAAGGGAACGTCTTCGGTCGCAACGCAACGATGCCGTACCTCAGGGAGGCGGTGGAGAAGTCGCTGCGAAACCTCGGCGCCGATGTCATCGACCTGTATCAGTGGCATCGGCCTGACCGTTCCATGGTGTACGCGGACGCGATCGCGAACTTCAAGGCACTGCAGGAC
>DATFOP010000168.1:0-3153 GCA_035265505.1 Propionibacteriaceae bacterium
CGAGGCGGAGATCGACGAGATCATCGCCTCCTCTATCGGCGCCGACATGTTCACCGAGTCCTACGCCGACGTCTTCGCCGGCGACCAGCAGTGGCAGTCGTTGCCCACCCCTGAAGGCCAGGTGTTCGAGTGGGACGCCGAGTCAACCTACGTCCGCAAGCCACCGTACTTCGATGGAATGCCGGCCGAGCCCGAGCCGGTTCGCGACATCAGCGGCGCTCGGGTGCTGCTCAAGCTGGGCGATTCGATCACCACCGATCACATCTCACCGGCGGGTTCCATCAAGCCGGACTCGCCGGCGGGGCAGTACCTCACCGAGCACGGCGTGGACCGCAAGGACTTCAACTCCTACGGATCTCGCCGGGGGAACCATGAGGTCATGATCCGCGGTACCTTCGCCAATATTCGGTTGCGCAACCAGCTTGCGCCGGGAACCGAGGGCGGCTTCACCCGTGACTTTACGGTTCCCGATGGGCCGGTGACCTCGGTCTACGAGGCGTCGGAGCACTATCTGGCGGCAGGCACTCCGTTAGTGATCTTGGCCGGTAAGGAGTACGGGTCGGGCTCGTCCAGAGACTGGGCCGCCAAGGGTACTGCTCTGCTCGGTGTGAAGGCGGTGGTCGCAGAGTCGTACGAGCGAATTCACCGCTCGAACTTGATCGGCATGGGGGTGTTGCCGCTGCAATTCCCCGAAGGGCAGAACGCCGAGTCCCTGGGGCTGACGGGCGAGGAGACGTTCTCGATCACCGGCGTCAGCGAGCTCAACTCAGGCACGACGCCGCGAACGGTGACGGTAGCCGTGGGCGAGAAGTCCTTCCAGGCTGTGGTCCGCATCGATACTCCAGGAGAGGCCGACTACTACCGCAACGGCGGCATCATGCAGTACGTGCTGCGCTCGCTGCTCAAGAAGTGACCAATTCTGCTGGACGGCCCTGATCATGGGCCTGCTGTCGTCGTTGCTGTCCGGGCTGGGCTCGGGGTCAATCGAGGCCATTGACCTGACGGCACCGCTGTCGCCGGAGACGCCGGTGCTGCAGCTGCCGCCACCGTTCGCCAATACCGTCCACCTGAGCCTGGAGTCGGTCAGCGACTTCGACGACGCGGGCCCGATGTGGCGCTGGCACAACATCTATACCGGGGAGCACACCGGCACACACCTGGACGCTCCGGCGCACTGGGCGACCGGCCGGAACCGATCGACGGTCGACCGGATAGGGCTGGATCGGCTGATCGGTCCAGCAGCGGTGGTCGACGTGACCGAGCACGTGGCCGACGACAGCGACTTCCTGCTCGAGCCGGATCATCTGCTGGCCTGGGAAGCTGATCACGGCCGGCTGCCCGACGGTGCATGGGTGCTGCTCCGCAGCGGCTGGAGTGCCCGGGCGAACGACGAGCCAGCCTTTCTCAATGTGGATGAGAACGGGCCGCACACGCCCGGCCCATCGGCGGCCGCTGCTCGCTGGCTGGCGTTAGAACGGGCGATCACGGGCCTCGGCGTGGAGACCGTGGGCATCGACGCCGGTAGCGCAGGCGGCATGGATCCCGCGTTCCCGGCCCACCATTTCCTGCTCGGCGCGGACCGCTACGGCCTGACGCAGCTGCAAAACCTTGATCGGCTGCCGATCACCGGGGCGGTTTTGATGGTGACTCCGCTGCCCATCGTCGGCGGTACCGGCAGTCCGGCCCGAGCCGTCGCCTTCGTCGAGCACGGCTGATGCTCATTGCCGAGCTGGTTGGGCGCACCCTTGCCCAGCTCGGCGTCGGCCATGCGTTCGGTGTGGTCGGCAGCGGTAACTTCGTGGTGACGAACGCGCTGCGAGCTCACGGTGTGCCGTTCCTGGCTACGCGACACGAAGCCGGCGCGGCCACAGCCGCGGACGCCTACGCGCGGACCAGCGGTGAAGTCGCCGTGGTGACCGTTCATCAAGGCTGCGGCTTGACCAATGCCATCACCGGGATCGCGGAGGCGGCCAAGAGCCGGACGTCCCTGCTGGTGCTGGCCGCCGACGTAGCAGGTTCGGCGGTCCGCTCAAATTTCCGCATCGAACAGGATGCGCTCGTTCGCAGCGTCGGTGCGGTTCCCGAGCGAGTTCATTCAGTCGCGAGCGCGCCGGCGGACGTCACTCGCGCCTGGCGGACTGCGCGAAACAGTCGGCGCACGGTGGTGCTCAACCTGCCGTTGGACGTGCAGGCCATGCAAGCATCGAGTGGAACGCCTGACTCGCTGCGCGATCCTGGCCGGCCGGCTCCCGTGCGGCCGGGCGACCGCGACGTGCGTCGGTTGGCCGAGTTGATCACGGCGGCCGAGCGGCCCGTGTTCATCGGAGGCCGAGGCGCTCGTGCTTGTGGACCCGGCCTCAGCAGGCTGGCTGAGCAGATCGGAGCGCTGCTCGCCACTTCGGCGGTCGCGAAGGGGTTGTTCGCCGGCGACCCGTACGACCTGGGCATCTCCGGTGGCTTTGCCTCCCCGCTAGCGGCTGAGCTGATAGGCGACGCCGACCTGCTCGTGGCGTGGGGCTGCAGCCTCACCATGTGGACCACCAAACACGGCCGGCTGATCGGCGCGGACACGACCGTGATTCAGGTGGACGACGACGAGCCGTCGCTCGGGGCGAACCAGCCGATCACTCTGGGCGTGCACGGTGACGTCGGGGAGACCGTCGTTGCCGTCGCCAACGTTCTGGAACGCGAACCCCGGCTTACCGCTTATCGAACCCCTGAGCTGGCCGCCCGTCTTGCCACGGAGTCCCGCTGGAACGATGTTGCCACTGAGGATCTCTCGACCGATTCGACCATCGATCCAAGGCTGCTGAGTCGCCTCCTGGACGAGCTGCTGCCTCGGGAGCGCGTCGTTGCCGTCGACTCAGGCAACTTCATGGGCTACCCCGCGGCCTACCTCTCCGTACCGGACCCCACCGGTTTCTGCTTCACGCAGAGCTTCCAGTCCATCGGTCTCGGGTTGGCGACGGCGATCGGCGCGGCGCTGGCCAGCCCCGGTCGGCTTCCCGTACTGGCCACCGGGGACGGCGGTCTGCTGATGGCCGCCGCCGAACTCGAAACCGCCGTTCGGCTCCGCCTCGGCCTGCTGATCATCGTCTACGACGATCACGCGTACGGAGCGGAGGTCCATCACTTCGGACCAGACGGCGCTGA
>DATFOP010000169.1:0-11328 GCA_035265505.1 Propionibacteriaceae bacterium
TCCAGCCACTCGCGGGTCAGCCGGCCGGTCGTTCGAGATGAGAACTCGTACGCAGCTGGCATCTCTCCCCATACCAGGAGGCCAAGCCGGTCACACCAGTAGAGGAAGCGTGGATCGCTGATCTTTTGGTGCATTCGGACACCGTTGAACCCAAAGCTCTTGATCAGCTTGACCTCGTGCTGCAGCGCCTCCTGGCTCGGCGTAGCGAGGTGGGATTCCGGCCAGTAACCCTGTTCCAGTACCAGACGCAGGAAATACGGCTTGCCGTTGAGCTGAAATCGACCGGCGGACACCCGTACCGATCTCATGGCTGTGTAGCTCGCGACCGCATCCACCAATTCAGCGCCGTCGTACAGCTCCAGAGCGGCATCGATCAGGTGAGGATGTTCTGGAGTCCAGAGCACCTCCCGCGGTTGCACAGTCAGCCAGGGCTTGGAGAGGGTGATAGTCCGGCGCATCTCCTGCTGAGTAATGGCGTAGTCGTCGTCTGCCAGGATCTCGCCCCGCAAACTCAGCCGGATCCGAAGCCGAAGACCGGGTCGCATCTGAGCGGTCCTGACCGTTACCTGGATCGCTGCTGTCTCCGGTACAGGTGTCCAATGCACTGCATCGATACGAGCCGCGGGCACCTCTTCCAGCCACGCCGGCTGCCAGATACCACTGGTGCGCCCGTACCAGATGGCATGCGGCTCAGGGAGCCAGTCCTGCTTGCCGCGTGGCTGACCAAGATCACTCGGCAGGTCTTCGGCGCGAACCACGACCGTTTGCTCGCCATCGGGTCTCAGGACATCGGTGATATCCGCGGAGAACGGCGTATGACCGCCCTCGTGCTCCACCACAAGGCGCCCGTTGACCCAGACTGAGGCGCGGTAGTCGACTGCGGCGAAGTGCAGCAGGAGCCGGTTACCAGTGGCCGGATGCAAAGCGAACGTGCGGCGATACCAGAGCACCGGATGGAATCCGCCGTCGCCGATCCCGCTCAGCTTCGATTCTGGCGGGAACGGCACCTCGATGGTCCGATCGAAGGCTTTGGTCGACTCCGGCCAGCGTTGCTCCCGACCGACGTCATCGTCGTCGTAGGCGAATGCCCACGTGCCGGAAAGATCCATCCAGGGCCTCCGCAACTGCGGTCGCGGATGGGCTTGGTCATCACCGATGGGTGGCGCTGGCGGCACGAATCGATCCTTCCGTTGTGACGTCTGCCTCTAATGTGACGCCTGCATCTACAGAACAAAGAGCGGGCCCGAGACTTCCTCGCACAAGTTGGGTTCCTGCCCGCTGTTGGGGTCGCGAGTTGCCGTTCAGATCAAGAACCGTACCTTTGCAATGGGCCAACGACGATGGGACGCAAAAGATGACCGAGCAGAACGCGCTGGTCTGGGAAGGCGGCACTGTCGTCGCCGTCCGGCCGGTACCAGTCCCGGAATCCCGGCCGGGATGGGTTCCGGTTGACATCGCGTACGCGGGAATCTGCGGCAGCGACCTCCATATCGCCGCTGGCGAGCATGTCCGCGCTGAACCCGGCATCGTCCTCGGTCACGAGTTCGTTGGCCGCCTGGCGGAACCGTACGGAGATCTGGCCGCGGGTCATCCCGTCTTCGTCAACCCGACCGTGCACTGTGGGGTCTGCGACGCCTGCCTGGCCGGCCGTACCAATGTCTGCCGCACACTGACGCTGGTCGGGATCGACTACCCGGGAGGCATCGCCCCTCGCACGGTCGTGCCTGGCTACGGCATCTACCCGCTGCCAGTGGATGTTGATCTTGTCACCGCCGCCCTGATCGAACCCTTGGCGGTCGCTGTCCGCGCGGTACGGCGTTCCGGACTTGCCGTGGGCAATACCGCCCATGTCCTTGGAGGTGGCCCCATCGGCTGCCTGGTCAGCTTGGTCGCCGTCGCAGCCGGCGCAACTGTCACGATGTCCGAGCCATCGGAGTCGCGCCGCACATACGCGACGGATCTGGGGCTCACGATCGTCGACACCCCAGAGGACCTCGGCAGTGGCGCTGACGTGGTGTTCGACGCATCCGGCCAGAGCGCGGTGGCAGGTGAACTGCTTCGATGGGTACGAGTCGCTGGCACCGCTGTCATCGTCGGTGCCTACAAGCCCGGTCTGCACGGTGTCGACCTTCTCTCCGTGATGTTCGCCGAGACCACGATCATCGGGACCCGCATCTATTCGCGCAGCGACATCGAGGCCGCCATCGACCTGGTTACCACGCGCAGATTGGACGCAGACCGCCTGATCAGCAGGATCTTCCCGCTGAACGACGCCGTGGCCGCCCTCGACAGTTTGCGCCGTGGCGAGGGCATGAAGGTACTGATCGAGCCGGGCCAGGCTCGAGCGGCGTGACGGGCGAGACGGCGCCCGACACCTTCAGGGTCATGCCTGCGGCCGCGCCACCGCAATCCACCGGTCATCGTCGGGTGATCACAGCGGGGGAAACGATGGCGCTGGTGGTGCCGTCGAGCCCGGGCCGGCTTCGGCACGCCACCAGCCTCTCGCTGTCCATCGGCGGAGCGGAAAGCAATGTGGCGGTCGGCCTCGCCCGCCTCGGGATTCCCGCGACCTGGATCAGCGTGCTCGGCGAAGACGAGCTCGGCGAGCTGGTGCTGTACCGGCTCCGAGCCGAGGGTGTAGACACGGCCGCGGTCAGGCGCAGGTCCGACCGGCCGACAGGGCTCTATCTCCGCGAGGAGGTCGCTGGCCAGCTGCGGGTGTACTACTACCGCGCCAGATCGGCGGCCGCCACCCTGGCGCCAGGTGCCTTCGACCCCAGCATCCTGCAGGGTGCCGCCTTCCTGCATCTGACCGGAATTACAGGGGCCTTGTCGCCGGAGTGTGCGGAGTTTCTGCCGTGGGCCGCGACGGCCGCGCGCGACGCCGGAGTCCGGGTGAGTTACGACGTGAATTACCGCAGCAGACTCTGGGCGCCATCGGCTGCCCGTGCCGCAACGGAAGCGCTGCTGCCCCTTCTCGACGTGTTGTTCGTCGGCGACGAAGAGGCCACGGCGCTCTGGGGCTGGGAGGAGCCTGACGCTGCCCTCGACCACCTATCGGAGGTCGGGCCACGGGAGGTCGTCCTCAAGCTCGGCGCCAAGGGCTGCGTTGGGGTGGTCGATGGCGAACGGCTGACCTCCGCCGGTTTTGCTGCGCGACAGCTGGACCCGATCGGAGCCGGCGACGCGTTCGCGGCCGGGTACCTCGCCGCCGCGTTGTGGGGCTGGGCGCCCGAGAAGCGGTTACGCACCGCCAATGCGATGGGCGCCCTCTGCGTGCAGAATCTCGGCGACTACGAAGGCTTGCCCAGCCGTCGTGAGCTCACTGCTTTTCTTGAACAGACTCCGGACCTGGGGAGATGATCATGCCATCCGCACCGCCAGCAGCCCTTCTCGACGGTGTTTACGTGGCCAACGTCACCCCGTTCCTCGACGACGATCGGTTTTCCATCGATGTTGAGGCCTACCTCGCGCACGTCGAGTGGCTGGCCAGCAACGGCGTCATGGGCATCGTTCCGTTCGGTACCAACGGCGAGGGGCCTTCAATCGCGGCCCGAGAAAAACGACCGGTATTCGAGGCGCTGGTTGCCACGACCGGAGATCTGCAGATCATCGCGACGGTGGCTGAGGGCAACCTGCCTGAGACGCTCGACCAGCTCAGCTTTCTGCAAGACCTCCCCGTACGAGCCGTCCTGGTCCTGCCGCCGTACTACTGGAAGCCGGTGGAGATCGAAGGCTTGAGGGTGTACTACGAGCGGGTCTTGGCGGCCACCCGCCACCCCGTCGTCGTCTACCACATCCCCAAGTACGCCATCCCGGTCCCCGCCGACCTCGTGCTGTCTCTGGCGGTTTGGGGGGTCAAGGACTCGGGCGGCGAGGCGGGTTACGCCGAAACGCTGCATGCGGCGGGCAAGGGCGTACTCGTCGGCACCGAGGACGACCTCCCGGCTCGGCTATTGACCGCCGACGGCTCCATCTCCGCCCTGGCCAACATCGTGCCCGACCAGGTTGTCGCGCTCTACTCCCACGTGCGAGCGGGCCGGGCGGAGCAGGCGGCGGCCATATCGGCTCACCTCCAGCGAGTCCGTGCCATGACGAAGGAGTATGCCTCCGCCGCGATCCTGAAACGTGTCGCCCAGCAGCGGCACGGGCACCCAATGGGCACGGTACGTCCTCCGCTGGTCCCGATATCTCCGTCCTTCGATGCCGTCGCGGCGGTCGAGTTGGCGCTGTCAGGCCGGCGGGCGAGTCGCTGAGGACAGTCCGCAGCGATGAAAGTGCTGGTCACCGACGCCGAGTACACCTCGCTCGATATCGAGGCCGATGTCCTGACCGCCGCAGGACATCAACTGGTGACCGCCTCATGCCGGACGCCGGCGGACGTTATCGAAGCAGCGACCGGTGCCGACGCATTGCTCGTCCAGTACGCACCGATCACCGCCGAAGTGCTCCAGGCGTTACCGCAGCTGCGGCTGGTGAGCCGGTACGGCGTCGGGGTCGACGTCGTGGACACCGCCGCCGCCTCGGAAAGGGGGGTGTGGGTGTGCAATGTGCCGGACTACGGGACAGAGGAAGTCGCGCTCCACGCCGTCGCCATGTTGCTGGCACTGATGCGCAATCTCGTCGGGCATGACCGCGAGGTACGCAGCGGGCGCTGGGACTACCAACTCGGTGGACGGCTGCGCCGGTCAAGCTTGTTGACCCTCGGCGTCGTCGGACTGGGCCGCATCGGACGCATGACGGCCGAGCGGGCTGGGCCGTGGTTCGGCGCGGTCGTCGGCTACGACCCGTATCTGCCGGACGACGCCTGGCCCAACGACATCGAACGGCTCGATGTGCCCGATCTGTTCGCCCGTAGCTCGGCGGTGACGCTCCACCTGCCGTTGACCGACACGACCCGCGAGTTCGTGGGGGCAGACCTGCTCGGGAGGATGCCTCCCGGTTCGTATCTGGCGAATACGGCGCGCGGAGGGCTTGTTGATCTTGAAGCGGTTCTCGACGCTCTCAAGGATGGCCGGCTTGGGGGGGTAGCTCTGGACGTGCTGCCCCAGGAACCGCCGCCGAAGGGTCATCTGCTACTCAGCCACCCACGCGCGTTGATCACCCCGCACGTGGCTTGGTACTCCACCGATGCCGAGATCGAGCTGCGGCGCAAAGCCGCGCAGAACATCGTCGACTGGGCGCGCACCGGGCGGCCGACGTACGCCGTCGTCGAGGGCCGCTGACCCAAACATGAAGATCACGAACCTGACGACCTATGCCGTACCGCCTCGGTGGCTGTTCCTCAAGGTGGAAACCGACGAGGGCATGACCGGCTGGGGCGAGCCGGTCATCGAAGGACGGGCGGCGACCGTCGCGGCCTGCGTAGAGGAGCTCTCGGACTATCTGGTGGGCCGTGACCCAGCCAATATCGAGGACCTGTGGCAGGTGATGTACCGCGGTGGCTTCTACCGCGGCGGACCGATCCTGATGAGCGCGATCGCCGGCATCGACCAGGCGCTCTGGGACATCAAGGGCAAATCCTGCGGCATGTCCGTGGCCCAGCTGCTTGGCGGCCAGGTCCGCGATCGGATTCAGGTCTACTCCTGGATCGGCGGGGACCGGCCGGCTGACACGGCAGCCGCCGCCCGCACCGCGGCTGAGCGCGGGTTCACCGCGATCAAGATGAACGGCACCGATGAACTCCAGATCGTCGACACCTGGGCTCGCGTCCAGGCGGCACTCGACCGGGTGGCGGCCGTCCGGGAGGCGGTGCCAGATCTGGGGATCGCCGTCGATTTCCATGGCCGAGTCCACAAGCCGATGGCCAAGGTGCTGCTGAAGGAGCTGGAGCCGTACCGGTTGATGTTCATCGAGGAGCCGGTCCTGTCGGAAAATGCCGACTCTCTCCTCGGTCCGATGATCAACACCTCGACGCCCATCGCGCTCGGTGAACGGCTCTTCTCACGATGGGACTTCAAGTCGATCTTGGCCAGTAGAGCCGTCGACATCATCCAACCCGACCCCTCTCATTCAGGCGGGATCAGCGAGACCCGCAAGATCGCCACGATGGCCGAGGCGTACGACGTCGCGGTGGCGTTGCACTGCCCGCTTGGCCCGATCGCCCTTGCTACCTGCTTGCAGATCGACGCCTGCACCTACAATGCCTTCATCCAGGAACAAAGCCTCGGCATCCACTACAACGTCGGCAATGACCTTCTCGACTACCTCACCGATCGGTCGGTGTTCACCTACTCAGATGGCTTCGTCACCATCCCCACCGACCCTGGCCTCGGTATCGAGGTCAACGAGGACTACGTCATGGAGCGCGCCCGGCAGGGCCACCGGTGGCGCAACCCGATCTGGCGTCACCCCGACGGATCCATCGCTGAATGGTGACTGCCGCAGCGGATTGAGGCCGCGACGCCCACATCGACGTTGAGGTGGTTCTTGCCTCGACGACCCAAACTATCTGATAAGAGCTTGAAGCCTGTCTCTGGCTTCACACTTGTCGCATGAGGATTCTCGTTCTCGTGCTCTGCCTGTTCGTAGCAGGCTGCGGAGCCTCGTCGACGTCACGGTCGACGACCGCGGACTCGGCACCGCCGGGCGAAGCTTCGTCAGTAAGGTCGCCCTCGCCCATCTCAAGCCCGACCGCGCAAGATTCGCCGTCAGGGGCGCCGACATCGAGCGCTTCTCGTGCTCCAGCGGGGACCAAGATCATTTCGGCCGACAGCGACTTCGGCCTCATGCTCTACGATGCCTCCGGCCAGCCGATCTACCTCTTCGACGCCGAGACAACGAGCCGTCCGGAGTGTTACGGGGAGTGTGCAGAGGCCTGGCCGCCCGTGTTGACCCAAGGAAATCCGCGCGCGGCCGGCACCGTGAAATCCGACCTGTTGGGGACAACGCCCCGCCGCGATGGTTCGACTCAGATCACCTATGCCGGGCACCCGCTGTACTTCTACGCGCACGAAGGGAAGTACCAGGTGAAGTGCCACAACGTCAACGGGTTCGGCGGCACCTGGCTGGTCGTCAAGCCGAATGGAGAACCGGCGTCGAGCTAGTCGCCGATCCGGTGGTCATCCGGCAGGCTCTCCCCTGATACTTCTCAGCAGTATGAACAACCAATCACAGCTCAGGGTCGCGGTCATCGGTGGCGGCGTCATCGGGGTCTCCAGCGCGTACCACCTGGCGCGCCGCGGAGCCAAGGTGTGGCTGGTTACCGAGGGGGCGCTAGCCAGCGGCGCTTCCGGCCGATCCTTGTCCTGGCTGAACTCTGCTGCCATCCGGTCGGAGCACTATCACCAGCTGCGCATGGCGGGCATCGATCGCTACCGCACCCTCTTCGCCCGCGAACCGGATCGCAACTGGCTGCGCTTCGACGGTGGGTTGAGCTGGCAGCCGGCCGACAAGCTCGATGTTCAAACCGCGATCCACGCTTATCAGCTCTCCCACGGTTATGACAGCCAGCTGCTCAGTCCTTACCAAGTCGAAGCCCGGATACCAGGCATCAACCCGGAAGCCATCCCGACGGCGGGAGCGATGTGGAACCCCGGTGAAGGCTGGGTCGATCTGCCGTCCTTGATCAATTACCTGGCGGAAGAGCTGGTGGGCCTGGGTAGTGAGTTGATCACCAATGCCGGCGAAGCTTCGATATCCGCGAATGCCGGGCACGTCACCAAGATCAGCACGGAAGCTCAGGGCACCATCGAGGTGGATGCTGTGCTGATGGCAACGGGCTGGAAGGTTCCCCAGATGGCAGCACAGTTGGGTGCCGCAATTCCCGACGCCACGTCGATGGCGCTGCTGGTCAAGACCCATCCGGTGCAGACCCAGCTGCAAGCCGTGCTGAACACACCGCGAGCGTCGGTACGACCGACCCCGGACGGAGCGCTCGTGGTCGATTCCGACTGGACCGTGCCGTACATAGAAGTACGGGCTGACGGGACCTGTGCTGTCCCGGCCGAGATCATGGAGCAACTGCTCGCTGAAGCGTCACGGCTGATCGTCGGCACGCCGCGTCTGACGGCGGCGACTTTTGGCATCGGGCCCAAACCGGTGCCCGCTGACGACGAACCGGTGCTCGGCCAAATCGGCGATAGAGAGGGTCTTTACGTCGCCTTCACCCACAGCGGCGCCACCCTGGCCCTGATCGTGGGTGAGCTCCTCGCGTACGAAATCACCTCCGGGCAACCGCATCCCTTGCTCGCACCCTTCACCGCCCGGCGATTTCCGTGAACTCCAGCCCACCGACGACATAACTGCTCTCTGGGGGAGAGTCCCTCAGATCTTGGTCAGCAACTCCGTCATCGTGGCGATTTCCTGCTGCTGGGTCTCCGCGATGTTCTTGGCGAGCGTGATTGCCTCCGGATTCTTGCCTGAGGCGATCTCGGCCTCAGCCATCTTGATGGCGCCGGCGTGATGCTTGATCATCCCGTCGAGGTAGAGCCGCTGACCATCGCTGCCGTTCGCCTTGTCCAGCGTCCGCATCTCCTCCTTGGTCATCATGCCGTCGTCGGCGCCACCGTGATGCATGCCGCCGTCATCCATGTGCGTTCGACCCCAGGCATCCAGCCAGGAGTTCATGGTGTCAATCTCGGGTTGCTGAGCGGCCTTGATCTGCTCCGCGAGGGCGGCCACTTGGGGATTGACGCCGCTCTTGGCGAGCAGCATGTCGCTCATATCCACGGCCTGCTGGTGATGCGGGATCATCATCTGGGCGAACATGACATCGGCAGGGTTGAACTCGCTTGCGGTGGCCGCGGTTGCCGATGCGGTTGAGGTGGACTGTCCATGATCCATACCGGGCATCCCCGTCGCGTCGTCATCACCGCCGCAGGCGGTCAGGGTGATTGTTGCTGCGACGGCAGCAGCAATCATGGCGGCGCGAGCAGTCGTTATCACACAAGTCTCCTTCTGGGTGCGGGACAGCCACATGGCACTTGGACGCCTCTCGAACGATACCGAGCTAATTTTCGTGTACCGCTACCATACCCCCACGGGGTATAGTGCTGCCATCACCCTGGAGATCGACTGGCTGCAGGCGTTCAAGCTGGCAATGTGGAGGAGCAAATGTCGGGATCGCGATCGACCGCCGTTCTGGAAGTGTCCGGAGTGCAGTGGGCGACGGAGAAAAACGTGGCAGAGGCAGTGCTCTCTCGCCGGCCCGGTGTTCTCGGAGTTGATGCAAATCCTGTGGCGCAGACGGCCACGGTCACCTACGACCCCCAACGCACCTCGGTAGCCGAGCTGGCCGGCTGGGTCCGCGACTGCGGTTACCACTGCGCGGGCCAGTCGGTGCCCTACCACGTGTGCGATCCCCTGCTGGAGCCGGCAACCGGCGCCGATGTCCATGATCATGCGCACCACCATGATCATGAAGTGCCGCAGCCGCCCACTGACCACGCACCAGATCAGCCGCCGGCTGACGCTCACCATGATCATCGTGCTCCGGGCACAGTCCAGGCAGCGGGCGATCATGCCGAGCATGTCCGATTGACTTCTCAAGAGGCAATGGGCCACGGCGGACACCACGGCGGCATGTCGATGAACGACATGGTGCGCGACATGCGGAACCGATTCCTGGTGGCTGTACTGCTGTCCATTCCGATCCTGCTGTGGTCGCCGATCGGGCGCGAAGTCATCGGCTTCGACGCCCCAGCTCCATTCGGTTTGCGCGACGACGTCTTCTCGCTGATCCTCAGCCTTCCGGTGATCTTCTACTCCTCTTGGATCTTCTTCGACGGCGCTTGGCGGGCTTTGCGGGCGCGCACGTTGGACATGATGGTTCTGGTCGCGGTGGCCATCGGCGCAGGCTGGCTCTACAGCGTGTACGTGACGCTCAGCGGGGGCGGCGAGGTGTTCTACGAGGCGGCCACCGTGCTCGCCGCCTTCGTGCTCCTCGGCCACTGGTTCGAAATGCGGGCCCGCGGGGGCGCCAACGAGGCGATCCGCACACTGCTCGAACTCGCGCCACCGATGGCCATCGTCATCCGTGACGACGTGCCCGTCGAGGTGCCCACCGCTGAGGTGGAGGTGGGTGATCTGCTGCTGATCCGCCCCGGCGCGAAGGTCCCGGTGGACGGCCGGGTCGTGGGCGGTGAATCAGAGATCGATGAGTCGATGGTCACCGGCGAAAGCCTGCCGGTGTCCAAATCGATCAACTCGGAGGTGATAGGCGCGTCGGTCAACACCACGGGCACCCTTCGGATACGTGCCACCAAGGTGGGGTCGGACACGGCCTTGGCTCAGATCGTGGCTCTTGTCCAGCAGGCGCAAAACTCCAAGGCGCCCGGACAGCGGCTCGCCGACAGGGCAGCCTTCTGGCTAGTCCTCGTGGCGCTGGTCGGAGGGCTGGTGACATTCATGGTCTGGTTCGCCGTCGGTCGGCCTGCCTCCGAAGCCCTGCTGTTCGCCATCACAGTGGTCGTGGTCACCTGCCCGGACGCGCTGGGTTTAGCTACCCCGACCGCGATCATGGTCGGCAGCGGCATGGGCGCGAAACGGGGCGTGCTGTTCAAGAACGCCAGCGCCCTGGAAGCCTCCGCCCACATCGACACCGTCGTTCTGGACAAGACCGGCACGCTGACCGAAGGCCAGCCCCAGGTCACCGATGTCGTGGCCGAGGGATTGACCGATGCTGAGTTGCTTTCACTTGCCGCCGCGGTGGAAGCGGAGTCCGAGCACCCGCTCGCGCAGGCCGTCGCTCGCCACGCGGCGCAGGTTGGCGTACCAAAGCTGGCCGCGACCGGGTTCCGCAACGTTCCCGGTCACGGGGCGGGGGCGGACGTCGATGGCCGGCGCGTGCTGGTCGGCAATCGCCGGCTGATGGAGGCTGAAGAAATCGATCTGGGCTGGTTGGGACAGCGCAGAGACGAGCTCGCTGCGGCTGGCCGTACGGCGGTTCTGGTGGCGGTCGACGGCAAGGCCGCCGGAGTTCTTGCCCTTGCTGACGCTCCGCGGGACAGCGCCGCAGCCGCCGTGACCGAGCTGCACGACATGAACATCCAGGTCGTCATGCTGACCGGCGACAACCAGGCCACTGCCCAGCGCATCGCCGACCAGCTGGGCATTGACACTGTCATTGCCGAAGTGCTGCCAGCCGACAAATCGGCCAAGATCACGGAGCTCCAACGCGCCGGCCGCCGGGTCGCCATGGTGGGCGACGGCGTCAACGACGCCCCGGCCCTCGCGGCCGCTGATCTCGGCATCGCCATCGGCGCTGGCACCGACGTGGCCATTGAAACGGCCGACGTCGTGCTTATGCGCTCAGACCCGCTCGACGTGCCGACCGCACTGCGGATCGGGAAAGGCACACTGCGGAAGATGCGGCAGAACCTCGGCTGG
>DATFOP010000170.1:0-8701 GCA_035265505.1 Propionibacteriaceae bacterium
GCTCGCCCCGCACCTTGAGCTGCTGTACGGCCCAGGTGTTGCCGTCGGGGTCGGCGAAGCCGAAGAGGGTGCCGCCGTCGCGCTCGTCAAAGACGGTGATCTCACTGGCCCCGACCCCTCGGTCGAGCAGTTGCTGCCGTGCTACCTGGGCGTCGGCAACCACGAGCTGAAGCCCGCGCATCGACCCGGGCGCCATCTCCTGCTGGCTCGGCAGGTTCCCGATCACGATGGAGCATCCCGACCCGGGCGGTGTCAGTTGCGCGATGTCCATGTGCTCGTTCACAGTGTGGTGATCAAGGTTGAACCCGACCTGATCGCGGTAGAACGCGATCGAGCGGTCGATGTCGCTCACCGGCAGTACCACCACTTCAAGTGTCCAGTCCATCGATTCGTCCTTCCGATCGATCATGTCCCTCCTGGCCGTCGAACGTTCCGTGCCCAGGGGTAGTTGTTACCTAGATCGGACCACGAGCCAGGTCTTCCCAGGAGATTTCGACGCGGTAGCCGTCCGGATCGGTGACCTTGATACTGACGAAGGATTCGCTGTCCTCGTCCTCGGTGAGCACTTCGCCGGCGCCCAGCAGCCTTTCGCGCAGCGCACGAACTTCATCGGGGCCGCTGCAGGAGTAGCCGAAGTGCAGGAACTCGTCAGTTGGCGCCTTCTCGCCCGGATGCAGAGCTAGGGCGAAGCCGTCGGCGTCCCGCAGGATGAGTGTGTTATCGGGATAGCTGCGAGCCAGATTCGGATCGAACGGGAGGTTGCTCTCGTAGAACCTTCGGGAGCGATCCAGGTCGGTGACGGTTATCCCCACATGGCTGAAGCGCACAGCTAGAGGATATTGAACAGATCATGGCGCGCCACGGCGGCCGCGATGCCCAGCGATCACTCTTGACAATCAGGAAAGGGTGCTATTGACTACGCAGTCAGGCCCGTGACTACGTAGTCAGGAGGCGGGCATGTACGCATCGTCGTACGAGTCGGCAGGCGAAGGCCCTCGCTCCGCGGTCATGATTGACGTAGCACGTCTGGCGGGTGTGTCACAGAAGACTGTGTCGCGGGTCGTCAACAGCGCACCTCACGTTCGTCCCGATGTGCGCGAGCGAGTGAAGCGTGCGATTGAACAGTTGGGTTACCGCCCGAATGTCGCGGCTCAGGCGTTGGCGCGGGAGCGTAGCCACACAATTGGTGTGTTGGCCCTTGGGACGCGTCTCATCGGACCGTCGCGACGGATTTTCACCCTTGAGCATGAGGCGCGGCGCCTGGGCTACACCATGGCCTTCACGTCCGTACCGGATCTCTCTGCGCGGCATGTTGCCGATGGAGTTGATGCGTTATTGCGCCAAGGGGTGGAGGGCCTGGTGGTGGAGGTGCCGACCCACTTGATCGAAATCGACCCAGCCCAGCTTGGCGGGATTCCCGTCGTGACGAGCGCCGGCTGGATCACCGGTGTTCAGCATCAAGCCGTCGTCGACATAGATCAAGCCGACGCCTGTCGAGAGCTGACCGCTTACCTCCTCCAGTTGGGACACCGCACGGTGTGGCATGTGGCCGGGCCGCGCGGATGGGATGCGGCGCAAAAACGTGTGATCGGTTGGCGATCGGCCCTCCGCGATGCCGGTCTTCGCGCTCCTCGTGTGTTATACGGCGATTGGTCGGCCGCCTCGGGTTACGAACAAGGCCGCAAACTTGCTGCTCGCGACGATGTCACCGCTGTCTTCGCCGCCAATGACCACATGGCGATGGGGATCCTCCGGGCCTTCCACGAGGCCGGCCGGGAGATCCCCGGGGACGTCTCGGTCGTCGGGTTCGACGACGTTCCGGAGGCAGAGTTCCAGATGGTGCCGCTGACCACGGTCGGCGCCGACGCGGACCAGGCCGCACAACGCATTCTGGCCGAGCTCCTCCACATGATCGAAGGCGGCAAGCCAGCCGCCGACTCGGTCACCATCCCCGGCACTCGACTCATCATCCGCAACTCGTCTGGTCCCGTTCGCCGGCAGTAAGCCTGTTCCACCGTCCGCGAGGGCACACAACTTCAACTAATCGCGCATCACCCAACATGATCGAAAGGACAGCGATGTCTGCTACACCATTCACCCGACGGAAGTTCTTGATCTCGACGGCGGCGGCTGCCTCGAGCACCTGGTTCCTCGCCGCGTGCGGCGGCTCGAACGAGGAGAGCCCGAGTCCCGCCGCCCAGTCAGCACCGGCGGTCTCCCAGGCCGACATCGACAAGGCGCTCGATACCGAGACCACGCTGACGTTTTGGACGTGGGTGCCTGACATTCAAAAAGAGGTCAAGTTGTTCACCAGCAAGTACCCCAAGATGAAAGTGAATGTGGTCAACGTCGGTCAGGGCGCCCCGCATTATCAGAAGCTGCGGACCGCGATCCAGTCCGGCCAGGGTGCGCCAGACGTGACCCAGGTCGAGTTCCAATACATCAATTCCTTCACGCTAGGTGAGGGGAACCTGCTCGACCTCACCCCGTACGCACCGGCCACCCTGAAGGATTCCTATCCGGACTGGGTGTGGTCTCAGGTCAACACCAACGGCGGATTGTGGGGAATACCGCAAGACACCGGCCCGATGGGTCTGCTCTACCGTGACGACCTGCTGAAAGCAGCAGGGCTCGAGGCACCGAAGACCTACGACGACTTCGCTGCTGCAGCAGAGACATATCACTCGAAGAACGCAAAGAGCTACCTCGTCAACGTCGCCCCGAACGAACCTGGCCAATTTGTCGCGTACCTGTGGCAGGCGGGCGTCCGGCCTTTCGCATTCGACGGTCAGCAGACCGTCAAGGTGGATCTGGCCAGCGACGAGGCGAAAAGAGTGGTCAAGTTTTGGGGGGACCTGGTGGCCGCCGGCACCGCCTCCAACGACCCCGACTTCAATGACTCGTGGTATCAGGGTTTGGCCAACGGCAAGTACGCCACGCTTCCCATCGCAGCATGGGGGCCGGTTTTCCTGCAGGGTACCGCGGGGAAGACGTCCGGAAAGTGGCGGGCGGCTGATCTACCGCAGTGGGATGCCAGCAAGGTCGTCTCCAGCAACTGGGGTGGCTCCACCGACGCCGTGCTCAAGTCGAGCAAGAACCAGATCGCAGCAGCCCAGCTCGCCTTGTACATCAACACCGACAAGGACTCCGCGCTGACGCTGGCCAACGAACAGTTCCTGTTCCCGGCGATGAAAGAGATCCTCACTGATCCCAGCTTCGTCAACCAGGAGTCGAAGTTCTACGGCGGCCAAAAGGTCAACGAGAAGTTCGCGCAGATCTCCGAAACGGTCACCCCCGACTTTGGCTGGCTGCCGTTCATGGACTTCGTGTACACCAACTTCAACGAGACCCTCGGCAAGGCGTTCGCCGACAAGACAGACGCCATTGCCGGCCTGCAGGCATGGCAGGACGCCACGGCCAAGTACGCCAAAGATCAGGGTTTCACGGTTTCCTGACCTTTGTTGGGCGCCTGGCATCCCGCGCCAGGCGCCCGCAGTCCCAGCCCGGAAAGGGGGCTCATGTCTACCCTCGTCGACGCCGCGCCCGAACCCACCACATCCTCGCGGCGGCGGGCGCGCACCACGACGGCCAGACGGCGTCAGTACGCAGCGGCCTACACCCTCGTCTTGCCGTTCTTTGTCATCTTCCTCGCGATGGTGATCCTGCCGTTGATCTATGCCGGATACCTGTCACTCTTCAAGAAGCAGCTGATCGGCGGCACGAGCTTCGCCGGTTTCGACAACTACGTCCGCGCCCTCACCGATCCGCTGTTCCTGACCTCCATCGGCCGGATGGGGATCTTCCTGGTCGTCCAGGTGCCGATCATGCTCGCCTTGGCTCTGTTCTTCGCACTGGCACTTGACAGCGGAATGATGAAGCTCGCCAAGTTCAGCCGGCTAGCCATCTTCGTGCCGTACGCCGTGCCGGGGGTTGTCGCCACCTTGATGTGGGGCTACCTGTACGGCCCCGACTTCGGACCGTTCGCCCAGATCAGCGAGGCCCTGGGGTTGCCGCCACCGCCGTTCCTCACCCAAAGAGGCATGTTGTTCTCGATCATGAACATCGTGAACTGGGAGTTCATCGGCTACAACATGATCATTATCTACGCGGCGCTCCGGTCGATGCCCAGCGAACTGTACGAAGCGGCACGAGTCGACGGTGCTTCCGAACCCCGGATTGCCTGGTCGATCAAGATTCCGGCCGTTCGAGCGGCTCTGCTGCTCACAGTCATCTTCTCGGTCATCGGTACGTTCCAGCTCTTCAACGAACCCCAGCTGATGCGCACCCTGGCCCCGACCGTTATCGGTACGGCCTACACGCCGAACCTCTACGCCTACAACATCTCGTTCGTCAACCAGGACGCGAACTACGCGGCCGCCCTGGCGTTCCTGCTGGGCATCGTCATCATGATCGTCTCCTACATCGTCCAACTGTCCGCCCAACGCAGGGAGCGCCGCTCATGACCGCCACAACCCCCGCCCGCGTGGCGGCCGTTCCAGGCGCCTTGGACGAGGAAACACCTCCTGGACGGAATCCGGCGCGCACACCGACGAGCTGGCTGCTGACCATCTTTATGCTGCTCTGCGTCGGCTACTTCCTGCTGCCCCTGTTCTGGCTGCTCGTCGCTTCTACCAAGTCCAACGACGACCTGTTCAGCAGCTTCGGCTTGTGGTTCGCCGACTTCAACCTGCTGGAGAACATTCGAACGGTGCTGACATTCCAGGACGGCGTCTTTATCCGGTGGGCACTCAACTCGCTGATTTACGCCGTCGTGAGTGCGGTCGGCGCCTCGGTACTGGCTACGGCGGCCGGATACGCGTTCGCCAAATATCAGTTTCCGGGCGGCACGATACTGTTCTCGATCATCCTGGGCGCGATCATGATTCCTCTTGCGGCGCTCACGGTGCCCACCTACCTGCTTTTCGCCCGGGTGGGGCTCACCGATAGCTACTGGGCAATCATCCTGCCCTCGCTGGCTCTCCCGTTCGGTGTGTATTTGATGCGGGTGTACGCCGCCGACGCAGTAGACAGCGCGCTCCTCGAGGCCGGTCGCGTCGACGGTGCGGGCGAACTCCGGTTGTTCTTCACCGTTGCATTCCGGCTGTTGTTGCCCGGTTCAGTGACTGTGTTGTTGTTTGCGCTGGTCGCAACCTGGAACAACTACTTCCTGCCGCTGATCATGCTCAACTCATCTGACTTGTACCCGCTCACCGTGGGGCTGGCGCTGTGGCAGCAGACCGCCGCCGGCGGGTCAGGTTCGCAGGCTCTTTTCTCCACCGTGATCACGGGCTCGCTGTTGTCAATCGTGCCGCTCGTCCTTGCTTTCCTGTTCCTGCAGCGCTATTGGCAGTCCGGCCTGGCGACCGGTGGCGTCAAGGCGTGACCACGTCGAAAGGACATCACAAGTGATTCCACCACGGGAGCGAGTGCTCTTCGGGGCGGCGTACTACCACGAGTACCAGCCTGCCCCTCGGCTCGATGCCGACTTGGACCTGATGGCCGAGGCCGGCTTCTCCGTGATCCGGGTCGGGGAGTCGGTATGGAGCACCTGGGAACCCGAGGAAGGACAGTTCGACCTGGACTGGCTCGCCCCCGTACTCGACGGTGCCGATCAGCGCCGCATCGCAGTCATCCTCGGCACGCCGACGTACGCCGTCCCGCCGTGGTTGGCGCGCCGCTACCCGGAGATAGCGGCTGAGCCCAAGACTCGGCAACCGATGCCCTGGGGCAGTCGGCAAGAGATCGACTACACCCACCCGGCGTTCAAGTTCTACGCCGAACGAGTCGTCCGCAAGATCATCTCCCGGTATGCCGACCACCCGGCCGTTATCGGGTACCAGGTCGACAATGAGCCGGGAATGCTGTTGTTCCACAACCACGGTGTCTTCGAACGATTCGTCGACGAGCTCCGCCACCGCTACCAGACGGTGGAGGCCCTCAACGAGGCGTGGGGCTTGGTGTACTGGTCTCACCGGCTCAGCACGTGGGCAGATCTATGGACACCAGATGGCAACTGGCAACCGCAGTACGACCTCGCTTGGCGGGAGTTTCAGTCCAAGCTGACGACGGAGTTCATTGCCTGGCAGGCCGATATCGTCCGCGAGTACGCGCGGGAAGACCAGTTCGTGACGACCTGCATCTCCTACGATCGGCCGACCGTGGACGACGCGAACCTGACTGCAGCACTTGATGTGACCGCCGGTAACCCCTACTACGCCATGCAGGACGCGCTAGCCGTCCCCAGTACTCGGGTTGCTCCGCAGGGTTGGACCACCTCTGGGGCGTGGAGCCTGTTCTTCTCCGCCGACCGGATGTATGCCTCCAAACAGACGCCATTCCTGATCACCGAGACCAACGCCGGCGCGATCGGCGGATCATCGACGAACTTCCCCGCCTACGACGGGCAGTGGCGTCAGGCGGCCTGGGCGTTCGTCGCCCGGGGCGCTGAGATGATCGAGTACTGGCACTGGCACACCAACCACTTCGGCTCCGAGACCTACTGGATCGGCATCCTGCCGCACGACCAGCAGCCCGGACGCGTCTATGCGGAGCTGAGCCGTCTGGGTGCGGACTTCCAGAAGGCTGGTTCTCGTGTTGTCGGTTTGCGTCCCGATGCCAAGATCGGCCTGCTCTACTCGGCTCGGTCCAAGTGGGGGCTGGCCTTCCAGGCGGCCTTCCCCCAACCGGGCAAGAGCAGCCTCGCCTGGTCGCCGGACGACATGGATCAGCGCTCCTACCATCGGATCCTTGAAGCCTTCTACCGCGGCACGTTCGATGCGGGTGTGCCGGCCCGACTCATCCACGATGTCCAGCTCATCGGGCCTGAGGGCAGCCGGCTGCTCGAACCGGCCGATCTGGCCGCCGAACTGCCGGTGCTCGTCGTCGCGGGTCTGCTAGTCGCCGACGATGCCCTGCTGACCTGGCTCCGGGACTACGCGGCCGCCGGCGGTCACCTGGTGATCGGCCCACGAAGCGGCTACGGAGACGAGCAAGGCCGCGCCCGAGTGGAGGTGAAACCAGCACACCTCGCAGAGGCCGGCGGCGTGCGCTACCAGGAATTCTCGAATCTCGCTGACGCGCTGCCGGTAGTGGGGGAGACGGATGCGATCAGCTTGTCCGAAGGCGCCGCAGCGACTGACTGGGTCGACGGTCTCATCAGCGACGATGCGAAGGTGATCGTCGGCTACGACCATCCGCACTTCGGCCGATTCCCCACGGTGGTATCGAGTGAGCACGGTCGCGGTCGGATCACCACGGTCGGTACTGTGCCTAACGATGTCCTTGCCGCAGACCTCGCGCGATGGCTTTCACCGGTCCAGAATCAGAGCTGGGGATCCCTACCGCCGTCGGTGACGGTCAACTCGGCAACCAATGGGGCTGGGGAGCGAATCCACGTCGTCCACAACTGGAGTTGGACTCCCGTACACCTCATCCTCCCGCAGAACATGACCGATCTCCTCGCCGACGATGAAGCACCCACGAGCGACCTCGAGCTCGGCGCCTGGGACGTCCGAGTTCTTGCTGAGTGACTGAGCGCAGCCCATTGAGAACGACCGTTGATCTGGCGACCCGCATCGGCTGCAGAGGGGTCGCGTGCCTCAGCCGCTCTCTTGCTCGGGGAGGTCGCTGAGGGCGGCATTTTGTGCCTGGACTGCTCTATACACGTTGCCATGGATCTGGTCCATGCCGATTCGCTCGAGCACTCCGTCCCGTTCCAGCGTGGCGGCAACAGCCGGTTTGAGGCGGGCCAGCCGTACGGTGATGCCTGACTCGCCGGCGAGTCGAACGATTTCCGCCAGTTTTGCGGAACCCTGAGAGTCGATGAAGTTGATGCCCTCACAGTCGAGCACAAGGCAGTTGACGTTGGTCCTGTCGTGGATGAGGTCTCGTATCCGGTCTTCGAGAGGGTCCGCGGTCGCGAAAAAGAGGCCACCGTCGAGCCGGATGACGACGATGCCGGAAGCCTGTTCATCATCCGGGTGTGTCGAGACGTCGCGGTAAACCTGTGTTCCCGCCTGACGCCCGAGCACAGGCATGTTGGGATGGGTCGTCACGGCGATCAGCCACAGCAACGACATCGCGATGCCAATCACGACTCCGGCGAGGACACCCACCAGCAATGTCGCAACGAGGGCTAACAACGCGATCCAGAAGTCAACGCGCTCAACTCGTGCCAATCGTCGCATCTCGGCGACGTCCATCATGCCGAACACCACGGCCTCGATGATCAGCGCGGCGAGTACCGGCTTGGGCAAGGCGGAGAACAGCGGTGCAAGGAAGAGCAGCGTCAGGAGCACAGTCAGTCCGGAAATGATGGACGCGACACCGGTCTTTGCACCAGCATGATCGTTGAGTGAACTTGCCGAGAGGCTGGTTGACACAGGCATGCCCTGGAAGACCCCGGAGCCCGTATTCGCGAGGGCCTGGGCTACCGACTCCTGGTTGAGATCAATCTGATAACCGTGCTTGGCCGCGAACGCCCTGGCATCTCCCGCCGTCTGCGAGAAACCAATCAGCAACAAGGCGACCGCGGCCGTGCCCACGGTCCCCGCGTGGTCCAACAACAACTGTCCATTAGGCAAGCTGAATTGCGGCAGTCCGCTTGGCAGGTCGCCGACCAGAGCAACGCCGCGATCCCCCAGGTCGAATAACCAGCTCGCCAGCAGCCCACCGACGAGCAGTACAAGCGCTCCCGGAATGC
>DATFOP010000171.1:0-2198 GCA_035265505.1 Propionibacteriaceae bacterium
TGGCGGCAAAACCACGATCACCCACCTGATAGCCCGGCTCTACGACGTCTCGGGCGGCTCGGTGAGCGTCGGAGGAAGGGATGTTCGCGACCTGGAGCTGGCGTCGCTGCGCCGCTCAATCGGCTACGTGACCCAGGACGCTCACATGTTCCACGACACTATCCGGGGCAACCTCAGCTACGCGCGTCCGGACGTCACCGAGGAGCAGATGCTCGAGGCGATCGCGGCGGCGCAGATCAGTGATCTGGTCGCTGGATTGCCGGACGGTCTGGACACCGTGGTGGGTGAGCGCGGATATCGACTGTCCGGCGGGGAGCGGCAGCGCTTGGCCATTGCCCGGCTGCTGCTCAAGGCGCCGCCCATCGTGGTCTTGGACGAGGCCACCGCCCATCTCGACTCCGAGTCCGAGGTGGCGGTGCAGCGCGCCCTCGACACGGCGATGCAAGGCCGGACGAGCATTGTGATCGCCCACCGGCTCTCAACCGTGCGCAACGCGGATCTGCTCTTGGTTGTCGAACGGGGCCGGATCGTGCAGCGGGGGCGACATGCCGAGCTGCTCGCCGCGGGCGGCCTGTACGCCGAGCTCTATGCCACCCAGTTCGCGGAGGATGCCGAACCTACAGCGCTCGCAGCGAGCCACCCTCGACGGGGATGACGCAGCCGGTGAGGTAGGAAGCGGCGGGCGACAGCACGAAGGCGGCGACCCGCGCGAACTCCTCAGGCTTGCCGGACCTGCGCAGTGCGATGGCTGCCTCGGCAGCGGCGCGCGCCGCGGCTGGATTCTCGGCGAGCGAATCGAGGTGCTGAACTCTCTCGGTTTCGATACGGCCAGGCATCAGCCCGACGACCCGGGTGCCACTAGCGCCGACCTCATCGGCTAGCTGCTTGATCAACACCGCGAGGCCAGGTCGCAGGCCGTTCGACGCGGCGAGATTCGGCAGTGGGGACTTGACTGAGGTCGACAGGACCCAGACGATCGCCATCTCGGAGTCGGTGCCCGCCTGGAGCACGGCGTTGCTGACTCTCATCCCGGCCAGGAAGACCGCGTCGAAGGCGGAGCGCCAGAGCTCCTCAGTCGTCTCCTGAACCTTTGATGCCGGAGGCCCACCAACGCTGATCACTGCACCATCCAGCCGCCCGAACGTGTCGAGCGCCAGGCGGCACGCCGCGGGTGCCGTTTGGGGATCGGTCAGGTCGGCGGTCAACGCAACGGCGTTATCGGCGCCGAGGTCAGCCACGGCCTCTGCAAGAACCACTGAGCGCCGTGCCACCAGGACGACCTTGGCGCCTTCCTCGACCAGTTGCGTTGCGACCGCCCGGCCGAGCCCACTGCTCGCGGCCGTCAGCACGTATGTGCGGCCCGTCAGACCGAGATCCATCTCAGCCACCCGATCCTACGGAGCTCTTGCGGCGGGTACGCAGGTCGCTCCGGATGAACACCACGATCCCGGCTACCGCAAAGGCGGTGAATATGAACCACTGCACCGCGTACCAGAAGTGCGGACCCTCGGAAAGCTCAGGGACGGCAAGGGGTTGCAGATCACCGGCCTGCGGCGGCTGAACCAGGAGAGCGCTGACGTATCCGTTGAGTACGGGATAGGGCAGCGTGGCGCCGATCGCGTCAGAATTGATCAAACGCAGCTGGCCGTCCACGGGCGTGACGGCCTTTCGTCTGCCTTGTTCGTTGCGCCGAACATGGCCGATGACCACGACCTCGCCCGATGGCGGAGCGGGTCCCGCTGCGGGAATTCGGGCTGATCTGGGCAGCCGAACGAAACCACGGTCTACGAGCAGGGTTCCGGTCGCCATGCGCAGCGGCGTGACGATCTCGTAGCCGTTATTCCCGCCGTTCTCGCGATAGCGCACCACGAATTGATGATCAGCGTCGAACGTACCTCGTGCCTCGATTCGCTGCCACTGGTCCGCTTCGGTGATCGTCCTCGTGAAGACTTCCTCCGCAGGGCGAACGGGCGCCTGTTCGTTGGCGATCGTCGCGGCATTGCGCTCCCGCCGCTCACCTAGGCGGTCGAGCTGCCAGTCGCCCAAACTGACAAAGACCGTGCCGATGATGGCGACGAAGACGATGAGCAGGACCCAACGCACCCAGAGGCGGCGCATCCCGTCAGGCTAGCTCCCGGCCCTGTCCTCCTCAGGTTGATCGCCGACCAGCAGCGCTGTGGCCTTGGCGGCGGCGGCAT
>DATFOP010000172.1:0-3358 GCA_035265505.1 Propionibacteriaceae bacterium
GGCCCTAGAGGGGGCGGTCAACATCCGAGTGCAAGACGTCTGCCAGACCTCAACGGCCGCGCACGGAGACCTGCCCAGTGATCCAGTCGTTCTGGCCGCCCTTGGCTCAGTGCTGGGCGTCGAGCCGCCGCACTCGCCCACCGATGTTCGCTGTTAGTCGGTGATGTCTTTGGTGCTGAAGCTGGCCCAGGCCGCCAGGGTGAAGACGAGCAGGTAGCTGAGCTGAACGACCAGCCCACGCTGCACGTCTCGCCACAGGATCGGGTCCCGGAAGAGGTCGACGAAGGCCAGCCAATAACGTGTTGGGAGGTACGGATGGAGGGCCGTGGCCGCATCGAGACCGAGCAAAACGGTCGACGCAATCAGCACACCGACCGTTCCCAACGCGGCCCCGATCGACGATGTGGTGAGGGTTGACAGGAAGAGCGCGACGGCCGCCACGCCGAGCATCGAGACAACGACGTAGCCCAGCGCCAGCGCCGTACGCCAGGTCAGCGTCTCCTGGCTGAGCGTCGATCCGCTCAAGCTGACCGTGCCGGCGGCCGGAGCCCTGCCCAACAGCAGCCGTCCCTCGACGTACGACACCGCCGCCACCACGAGCACCGCGAGCAGGACGAACGCGACGACGGTCGTGAGCTTGGCCAGCAGCAAGTGGGTACGGCTGACCGGTCGAACCAGGAGATAGCGCAGCGTCCCGGTCTGGCTTTCACCGGCGATCGCGTCGCCGCCAAGAACCGCTACCGCAATCGGCAGGAAGAGAGGAAGCACCACGCCCAGCGCGGCGAGCGGAAACAGCGTGCCGTCACTCAGCACGGCCGAGAGGAACGGTGGACCGGTACCAGGACGGGGACCGAGCTCGGTCACCGCAAGGAGGACGGCGACCAGCGTGGGCAGGGCGAGCAGCATCCCGATGATCAGCCACGTCCGCGGACGCCGCATCATCTTGATCAACTCAACGGCAATCATCCGGCTCCGGCTCCCGCCTCGAGCACGACCCGCTCGAGATCGCGACGGTGGAAACCGACCTCGACCACCCGGATGCCCTGACCGACCAGATGAGCGTTCAATCCGGCCGGGTCGTCGGAACGGACCAGCAATCGCTCACCCTCCACGTGGACAACGGCATCGCCCAGCACCGACGCGCAGCGGAACGCATCTGGCGTGCGCACGGCGACCAGTCCGGTGGGGCGCAGCAGGACATCGAGGTGCTCTTGCAACACCAGCCGGCCGCGGTCGAGTACGCCAACGCGGGTACACATCTGCTCGACCTCCGCAAGAAGATGGCTGGAGAGCAAGACCGTGGTCCCGCGTTGGTTGAGGTCGAGCAGGAGCTGCCGAATCTCCTGAATGCCCTGCGGGTCCAAACCGTTGGTGGGTTCGTCCAGCACGAGAAACTGTGGTTGTCGCATCAACGCGGCCGCCAGCCCCAGTCGCTGACGCATGCCGAGGGAGTAAGCGCGCGTGGGCCGGCGGTCACCGGGATCCAGCCCCACCTGCTCGAGCGTGGCTCCGATCCGAGCCTTCCGCTCCGCTCTGGGTCTCCGGTCGGAGCCGGTGGCCTCGAGCAGGGCGAGGTTCGCCCGGCCGGACAGGTGAGGATAGGCGCCGGGCCCCTCGACAAGCGCGCCGATGCGCGGCAGCACGGTACGGCGCGCCGCGGGCATGGGCTGGCCAAACACCTCGGCGTCACCAGAAGTGGGCAGTACCAGCCCGAGGAGCATCCGCAGGGTCGTGGACTTACCTGATCCGTTGGCGCCGAGAAAGCCGTACACGTCGCCCTCCGCGACCTCCAGATCGACGGCGTCCACCGCGCGAACCTCGCCATATCGTTTCGTCAGCCCGCGAGTGCGAACGACATGCCCGTTGGCCATGGCGTTCTCGGTCATGCGCTGGCCAACAGATCCGTGGCCGCTCTCGTCAACGCCTCCGGCGTCAACGTGCCGGCCAACAGAAAACGGCTGCCGTCCCCGCGGTACGGAGTCACCATCAGCCCGACAGGACCCACTCGGGACACGGTACCGACGTCGGTCTCCTGAGCAGCCGCACTGTCACGCAGCCGTTGTCGCAGCGGCCCGGCGACCTCCCGCCGCAGTGGCAGTGCGATCAGCGTCGTCGGCCCGCGACCATAGATTCCGACGGCCGACGGATCCTCGCCCGTACGAGAGCGCAGGCCGCCCAGCGAGGCAGGCAAATCCCCGGGAGCGAAGGCATTGGCGGCCGCTGCGACATCTACCGACTCCTCATAGTTGATCTGGATTCCCGCGGCCCGAGCAAACCTCGTGGTGCCCACATCCGGCGTGCCCAGGGTCAGCTCGCGCAAGGCTGTGCGAAGAACGGGTCGTGCCTCCGCCGCACCGTAGAGCTCGACCTGCAGCGGCAGCCCGCTCTGGGGGTCGGCCCAGACGTCGACCTGTCCGACGGACGTGCCCGCCTCTGCGGGCACCAGTCGCAGCCCAGCAGCGTCGATTCCGGCGATCCGACGAGGTGGCAGCGACGTCAGCTCGTCCTCGCGTGCACCTTGCAGCATCGAGCGCCCGAGGGTCGGCGGAAGCAGGTCCGAGGTGTCAGGAAGCCGGATTTTCGAGACCGGTGAGATCGTCGCTGTCTCCGATTCGAAGACCCAACGGATCGAGTATTCGCCCTGCCGGTACAGATCTGTCTCGCCCGTACTGCGGATGCGGTCGACTCGCCAGTTGTCGGCATCCCGCCACCAGACCCGCAGGTTGTTGCTCTCACCGAGAAGCTGGGCCAGATTGGCGAAGGACTCGCTGTCCGGCACGTCGAGGGTGCCGGAGCTTTGCACGAAACCGGACCATCCAATTCCGCCAGAACCTTGCACCCGCTGGGCCAGGGCAGCCACGGAAATCTCGAAGGACCTCGTGCAGCGTGCGTTGATCACGATCGGCGTCAGAACGAGCGCGGCCGCCGTGGTCAGCACGATCAGCCAGCGCCCCTTCACGGCTGCCACTGTAGGTCGCTGAACTAAGCGGACGCCGAACACGCTCGAGCGGCCGGGAGTCACAATGGTCACGACAACGTAAGGAGACAGCAGTGAGCATGCCACCCGTGGAGCCGCACCCTGCACCACCGGGGCCAGACCCGATTCCCACGCCGAGTCCCGGACCTCCGATCAGCCCTCCTGGCCAACCTCAGCCGATACCCGACCCCGGGCCCATCGACATCGGTGTCCAGTAGCTGACCGGGTCCGACTAGACATCCTCCTGCTTGTTCAGGAGGGCGGGGCGGTGGTGTCGCCCAGCAGGCCCCGCTGGGCGAGGTCGACCACATCAGCGGCGTCATCCGGCGGCGGGTCGGCCGCTGGCGGCACGTCCTCAGGAGCGTAGTCAGCGATTCCGGC
>DATFOP010000173.1:0-2481 GCA_035265505.1 Propionibacteriaceae bacterium
GGCGAGAAGGTCCGCCGCAAGGTTGGAAAGGCTGGTAAGTGATGGCTGTCTCGCTGTCTTCACACAAGGGCACGGCGGCCAAGACGCGGTCCCGGATGCGCCGCCAGTTGCGCGGTCGGAAGAAGATCTTCGGAGCGCCGGAGCGTCCCCGGCTGGTCGTCACCCGGTCCGCACGGCACATCTCTGCACAGGTGGTCGACGACACAGCAGGTCGTACGCTGGCGTCAGCCTCCAGCATGGAGGCCACCCTGCGAACAGCTTCCGGCGACAAGTCTGACAAGGCCAAGCAGGTCGGCGGCCTGGTCGCCGAGCGGGCGCAGGCGGCCGGCGTCGAGCGCGTGGTCTTCGACCGCGCAGGCCACAAGTACCACGGTCGGATCGCGGC
This sequence comes from Propionibacteriaceae bacterium, assembly GCA_035265505.1. GTDB lineage: Bacteria > Actinomycetota > Actinomycetes > Propionibacteriales > Propionibacteriaceae > Microlunatus. The sequence goes on from DATFOP010000173.1 coordinate 386, forward strand.
GCTGGCTGACGGCGCCCGCGAGGGCGGCCTCGGTTTCTAGATCGACACGGACGAACGAGAGGAAGAGCGATGACGGTAACCCAGCGCCGCGGAAGCGGTACCGGTGGGGAGCGTCGCGGCCGTGACGATCGTCGTGGTGGCCAGGCGCAGGAGAAGAGCAACTACATCGAGCGGGTGGTGGCCATCAACCGGGTGGCCAAGGTCGTCAAGGGCGGCCGGCGGTTCAGCTTCACCGCCCTGGTGGTCGTCGGAGACGGCGACGGAACTGTGGGCGTCGGATACGGGAAGGCCAAGGAGGTGCCCGCGGCGATCGCCAAGGGAGTGGAGGAGGCGAAGAAGCACTTCTTCACGGTCCCTCGGATCCAGGGCACTATCCCGCATCCCGTACAGGGTGAGAAGGCGGCTGGCGTGGTTCTGCTGCGCCCGGCTTCGCCCGGCACAGGGGTGATCGCCGGTGGGTCGGCCCGCGCAGTGCTCGAGTGCGCCGGTGTGCACGACGTGCTGGCCAAATCGCTCGGCTCCGCGAACGCGATCAATGTGGTGCACGCGACCGTGGCTGCGCTGCAGGGGCTGGAGCAGCCGGAGGACGTGGCCAAGCGGCGCGGCAAAACGGTAGAGGACGTCACGCCCGCGGCGATCCTGCGGGCCCGGCAGGCGGTGAGCTCGTAATGGCGCAGCTCAAGGTCCGTCAGGTGCGCAGCGCCGTGGGTGGCAAGCAGAATCAGCGGGACACGCTTCGCACCCTAGGTTTGCGACGCATCGGCGACGAGTCGGTGCGTGATGATCGGCCTGAAGTCCGCGGCATGATCAAGACGGTGTCGCATCTGGTGGCCGTCGAGGAGGTCTGACATGACACTGAAGGTCCATCATCTGCGTCCGGCACCCGGCGCGAAGACGCCAAAGACCCGGGTGGGTCGAGGCGGGGGCTCAAAGGGCAAGACCGCCGGCCGGGGTACAAAGGGGTCGGGTGCTCGCGACAGATTGCCGCAGAACTTCGAGGGCGGCCAGATGCCGCTGCACATGCGCGTGCCGAAGCTGCGGGGGTTCAAAAATCCGTTTCGGGTGGAGTATCAGGTGGTCAACCTGTCCCGGCTCGCTGAGCTGTTCCCCGCGGGCGGCACGATCGGCGTCGACGACCTGGTCTCCGCTGGAGCTGTCCGGTCCGGCCAGCCTGTCAAGGTGCTCGGCAATGGTGATATCACGGTGGCCGTCCAGGTGAGCGCTCACGCATTTTCGGCCTCGGCCAAGGCCAAGATTGCGGCTGCCGGAGGCAGCACCACCGAGCTCTGAGCCGGACCCCGACAGTCGGGTGGCCATTCTAGGGGGCATCTGATCTCGCCGGTCAGCCCTTCGGCTTCACGGCGACCACCGGACAATCGGCTCCGAGCAGGATCGCCTGCGCCGAGCTGCCGGTGACCAGCTTGCCGACGGGGGACCGCCTGCGGAGTCCGATGACGATCAGGTCGGCATCGAGCTCGGCTGCTACTCGCACGATGGCTTCAGCGGCCGGAGCACCGTCGGTGGGCCGGTGGATCTGGTAAGGAATGCCACGCTTTGTCAGGTCGGCTTCCAACGCGTCGATGTCCTGCGACGACGCGAATATCGGATCGGAGTAGTCCCCGTCTCTCGCCGTGTTGAGGACGGCCAGTGTGCCGCCAGTCAGCTTGGCATGTTCGGTAGCCCAGTCCAGCGCGGCGAGGCCCTCGGGAGTCGGGATATAGCCGACGAGAATTCTCATGGCCACACACTAGGGGAGATATCAGTCGCGGGGCTCCGCAGAGCTGATCAGGGGACGTACGCTCAATCGGGGGTCGGACGGCGATAGGGGTTTCGGCCCGAAGCTTGATAAAGTCGGGCGGTCCTGCGCGTTCGCCTCGTACCCGACGGCATGTTGTCCACGGGACGTGTCAGGCTGTCAGATAGAAAGGGAGGGCAGGAGTGCTCGCCGCCTTCGCCAATGCATTCCGGACTCCGGATCTGAGGAAGAAGATCCTCTTCACCCTCGGCATCCTCGCCATCTTCCGGCTGGGCTCGATCATCCCGACCCCGAACGTGAACGTGGCGCAGGTCGACTTCTGCGTGAAACAAGCCACGAC
>DATFOP010000174.1:0-2193 GCA_035265505.1 Propionibacteriaceae bacterium
GAGTAGACGGCAGGCATTAGCCGCTCGGTCAACACCCGAAAGAGCCGCCGCTGGATCTCGGTACGGGCGCTCTCGATGCGGTCACCGTGAAGAACTTGATCCCACTGCACTGGCCGAACTTACGCCCTGTCCGGGGCGCGGGCCGGCAGGGAAACCGAATCCTTCCACATCGCAAGCCCGATCCGCGACGTCATATTTCTCGCCCGTGCATGATGGTCCAGACCCGAGGAAAGGCTGCTTACCTCTAGGAAAGCATTTTTGTTTGCCTTAGGGTCAAATTTATGGCTCATCGTCGATCATTTGGATTGTTGACCGCCGCGCTGACGGCGACCCTGGCCTTGGCCTCGTGCGGAGGTAATGACAGCAATCAGAGCGGCGGTGGCGCTGCCTCTGACCAGCCCGCGCCCAAAGGTCCCGTGACCCTCACCTTGGTCGAGTACCAGAAGGTCAGAGCCGATGCGGTGCAGAAGCTGCTACCGGAATTTGAGGCCGAGATGACGAGGCAGGGTCGCGACGTCAAGGTCAAACTGATCCGTGACATCCTGCCTGATGATCAATTCAAGACCAAGATCACGCAGCAGTACAACGCGGGTGAAGCTCCAGATGTCGCCGACTACGGTGCCAGCTTTGTGCCCGGGTTCGCGGGCGCGGGCTATCTCCTCGACCTCACGCCTTACCTGGAGAAGTGGCCTGAGTGGCAGTCGTTCTACCCAGACGTCCGGAACCAGATCGTGCAGCCTGACGGGAAGATCTACGCAATACCGCATGAGGCGAACACGCAAAGCCTCTTCTACCGCAAGGACGTCCTCACCAAGCTCGGCGTCAACACCGCGCAGCCGACGACGTGGGCGGACATGGTGGCCCGGCTGAAGCAGATCCACGACAAGACGGGCAAGCCGGCGATCGTCATCCCTGCCGGAACGTCGTGGGGCGGTGGAACGTTCGGCGAAGGCTTCTTGAACGTCATGCTCGGCAGCGGCAGCAAGATGTACAACGACGAGACCAAGAAGTGGATTGTGAAGAGCCCGGGCCTGACCCAGACGTTCACCCTGTACGACGAGCTCACCAAGGCCAATCTCCTGCCGGTGGAGGCGTTGTTGAACCCCGAGCCGTGGCAGCCGACGAAGTACAAGGACTTCCCGGCCGGGAACCTGCCGGTCGCCGCTCAGGGAACCTGGGGCTGGCGTTACGACTGGGGACCTGAGGGAGCCGCGCCGATCAAGGGTCTGACGGACAAGGTGGCCACCTGGTTGTACCCCTCGGGTGGCGGCGGCCAGCCATACGCGGTCGGCGGAGTCGCATTCTCCTACGAGGTGTCCGCGACGACCGAGAACCCGGATGAGGCCGTCGAGCTGGCCAAGTGGCTGAGCACCGGCAAGGCGATGGCTGAGCAGCTTGTTGCCGTCGGTGCCGCTGCGCCCCGCTCAGGAATTGACACCCTGGAGCCCTACAGCGGTCAACCGACGCTGCTCGAAGCGGGTAAGCAGCTCACCACCAGCGTCAGCTTCCCCACGCGACCGGGGCAGGACGAGATCTCCCAGGCCGTCGCCGAGGCGACCGAGGCCATTCTGACCGGGAAGATGGACGGTCCGGCGGCGGCTGAAGACTTCGCCAAGAAGGCCACGGAGCTTCTCGGCGAAGACCAGGTCGAAACGTCCTGACTTGTCCTCCTCGAGACCGGACGCCGAGACTGGGCCGCCGCTCGTCAACGGCGGACCTGCTAAAGCGGTGCCTAACGGCGCGGCGCCACGCCGGCGGCGCCGCGGTTCGGTGGTCATCGTGTCGGCCCTCCTGGCCCCCTCGATGGTGCTCATCGGTCTCTTCGTCCTAGCGCCGGTTGTTTACGCGGTGTGGCTCAGCATGACCAATAGACGGCTGACCGGGTTCGGGGCGAGGACACCGAAGTTCGTCGGAGCCGAGAACTACTCTCGCCTGCTCACGTCAGCCGACTTCCTCAACTCCATGGGGAGGACCGCCCAGTTCATCTTCTTCTCCGCCATCGTCGGTCAGTTCCTGCTCGGAATGTTGGCCGCCGTCCTGTTGACCAAGTCCAGCGTTCGTGGGAAGGGAATCATCGGCGGCGCCATCCTGTTGCCGATGGTCGTCCCGGAGGTCGTGGCCTCGCTCGCCTGGGCCAGCATGTTGGCGCCGGGGGCAGACGGAACGGTCAACCGTGGATTGGCGGCCGTCGGG
>DATFOP010000175.1:0-3596 GCA_035265505.1 Propionibacteriaceae bacterium
GCAGCAATTGGTGGCTGTTAGCGCTGATGGGCCTCGAGATCGTCCGGCAGATTCATTTTCTGATCAGCGAGCACTGGTCCGCTTATCACAGGTTCTGGACAAAGAAGGTTTTCGGCGGTGCGGATCGCGCCATTAGGCGCAGGTTCTCCGACTGGACGCGATTCCGTCTCGCCCGCATCCTGAAAATCCTGGTGTGGATTGCGTTCTACGCCGTCGTAGCCGGCAAGATCCTCAACACATCGCCAGCGGTGGCCATCTTCGAGGCGCCTGCGCTCGTGTGGCGGGTGATGCCGTTCGTCCTGCAGCTGGGCTTTGCTTTCTTCTTCATCGCCTTCCAATTCATCGGCCTGTTCTGGCTGTTGTCGCGTGGCGGTGTCGACGTCTACTACCCGGATGACATCAAGACGCGGTTCTCGGACGTGTGGGGACAGGACCACGTGCTCGCGCGCGTGAAAGAGAACATCCTCTTCCTCGAGCACCCGGACCAGATCGAGGAAAAGGGTGGATACGTCCCGGGCGGGCTGTTGCTCTGGGGGCCTCCGGGGACCGGCAAGACGCTGATGGCCGAAGCGGTCGCGGGCGAGACGGGAAAGCCGTACGTCTTCGTCGACCCAGGCGCCTTCATCAACATGTTTTTCGGTATCGGGATCCTCAAGGTGAAGTCGCTGTTCCGGAAGCTGCGCAAGCTGGCGCTGCGCTACGGCGGGGTGATTGTGTTCTTCGACGAGGCCGATGCGCTGGGCAATCGTGGGGCGATCGGTCAGACCGGTCCGGGAGGACCTGGGCGCAGCTCGCCCGCGCCGTTCCGAGCCGCGGGCTGCCATGGCTTTTCCTACCTCTCGGCGGACACGCAACTACTGCTCGTACGCAACGCGATGGGTCACACGGACATGGTCGACGAGGAGCCGCCACGTAGCCGTGGCAGCCGATTCGTCGCAGGGGCCGGCATGGGCGGTGGCGGTGGCATGGGAACGCTGCAGGCGCTGCTGACCGAGCTGTCCGGCCTGAAGAAGCCGCGCGGATTAGTCAACCGGCACGTCCGCCGTGCCCTCGGGATGCGACCGAAGCCCCCGCCGAAGTACCGAATTCTCGTCATGATGGCAACGAACATGCCCGAGGCTCTGGACGAGGCGCTGCTACGTCCCGGCCGCATCGACCGGATCTACAAGGTCGGATACCCCAGCAAGGCCGGACGGATCCGGACCTACGAGGGCTACTTCAACAAGGTCAAGCACCAGCTCACCCCGGAGCACCTCGACAAGTTGGCGACCATTACGCCGTACGCGACCGGGGCCACCATCAAGGATCTTGTCAACGAGTCACTCATCACGGCGATCCGCGACGGTCGCGATCTCATCGCGTGGAACGACGTCATGAAGGCCAAGCAACTCCGAGAGCTCGGACCCCCCGAGGACGTGGAGTACATCGAGCGGGAGCGGCACGCGGTAGCGGTGCACGAGGCCTGCCATGCCATCGCGGCGTATCGGACCCGCCGGCACATGGAGATCGACGTCGCCACGATCGAGAAGGGCAGCGACTATCTGGGAATGGTTGCGAGCATCCCGCCTGAGGATCAGTTCACTCGATGGCGCACCGAGTACGAGTCCGACATCCTCGTATCGCTGGCATCCCTGGCGGGAGAGCGGATGTTCTTCAGCGGAGACAGCTCATCGGGCGTCTCCGGCGACCTCGAGTCGGCAACGTCTGCCGCGTCCTTGATGGAGGGCTACTGGGGCATGGGTTCGACCGTCTCGTCGTACTCCACTGCCAAAAAGATGGAAGTCGGCGCTCCTGGCGGACATACCGGAAAGAAGGGAGAGGACCCCGAGGCGATCATGCGCCGAGCCCTCGCCGACCGCATCGAGGACAAGCTCGCGGACATGTTGGACCGCGTGGAGTCGCTGTTGAAGGAGAACCGTCGCCAGGTGCTCGCGCTCGCACACGCCTTGGAGACTCATCGGACGCTGACCGGCGAGGACGTCGAAGCCGTGCTCCAGGGTCGAGCACGGCCGGCAGTGGATGGCAGGCCATACGTCGATCCTCGCTTCGCTCACGAGCTGGAGGAGTATCACCGAGCCGCTGCCGATGCCCATCAGGGGCACAGCCGCGTTCTGCTGGCCATGCCCGAGGCGACGCCGCCCGTCCCCTCGGGTCAGGTTGCCGCTCGGCCGCTGGACGCCGCTCACTGATCGGGTCCGCCGGGACCTGATCGACAATTCATTGCCGGTCTCTTCGGCGCTCAAACTGCCGGCACACCAGCGGAGCACGATGCTGACGCGAGCACAGTGATGAACAGGAGCCGGTAACCGATCGCTCGATCATTGCCTCACCTGGCGCGATGTCTTGGGTGATGAGTGCGCGAGGGGGGATTTGAACCGGACGTAACCGACGCTCAGCAAGCCTGGTGCAGGCGCTCTGAGCGTGAAATCGACTCCCGTTAGTTCCCGTCTCTTCCAGTTGGAACGTGGCAGGTGCCACACGTGGTGGCACCGTTGGGCTAAGCCTCGTCCGCGACGTTCTGTTGGGCGTGCTCTTCATCTTGTGGTTCGCGTGGTGGATCTCGGTCCTGGTCGTGTTCCTCCGGCAAAGAGAAAGCGCCTAAAACAGCCCCGGCGAAGATTGTGCTCCAACCGCCCTGGAAAGACAGTCAATGGAAGAAGTAACTAAGTCGCTTGGAGCCAACTGGCGGACGGTCTTGCTAGCCCTCATTGTGGTGAGTCTCGCTTGTGCTCTAGTTTCCTGGATCGACGACGGTTTCACGCCATCGTGGATCATCTACCCGCTCATCTTGTTGGTGGGCCTTTGGCGCATGTGGCGAGGGCACGGCACCCTTACTTCGGCATCGCCGGGACGATCTTCCTGCTGGTACACATCCCGTTCAGTTACCCCGACCAGGTGCTACGCATCATCACCCGCGACCTGCCCGCCTACCAGCAGCTCTACGACAACCGCCTTGCCACTCTCCCGGCGTCCCGCGCCTCAGCTCCACGCTCGTCATTAGGAGCGTCGTGGAGAAGCGGCACCCGCCCCTATGAGGACAGAAGGGTCGGCACCTCACGGGGGCTGCGCGTCATGAGGCGGACAATGACGGATCGTTCATCCGCCCGGCCGCCCGCTGTGCCAACCGACCCACTACGGTTCACGACCGAGCTCGGCGAGCCGTGCGATCCCCGCAACGCGCTACGGCCGCTGAAGACGGCAGCCAAGCGCGCCGGGCTGCATTCCTCGTTGGGCTGCACACGGTGCGGCACTCTGCTGCCTCGGTGATGTTGTCCGCTGGCGTGCCGCTCAAGGTGTCTGGGAGGTGTTCGGTCACGCGAGCGTCGCGATCCCGGGAGACGTCGACGAGACGTCAGTCCAGAGGGTTTCTCGGGAGGCGCTGGCTCGGTCCAGCGACGCACTCTCATCAAAGCAGGCGGTCAAACAAGGTGGTCAAACGCGAAGACGATCTTGAAACAGGATTATTTCGAGTTCAGCCCGGGCCGTTAATCAGGTTTGCCCGGTCTGACCACCAGTTTGGCGCACACATCATGATCTGATCGCGAAACTCGCATCGATCATGACTTACTAAGTCACTCTCCGAGTACTTTGGGAGC
>DATFOP010000176.1:0-2672 GCA_035265505.1 Propionibacteriaceae bacterium
GCGCGGATCTGGCGGGCCACGTACTCCCCCACGCGCGCTTCCACCCCCGCGAAGTCCATCGCCTCGTCGTGCTGCCCGAGCGGCGCCTTGGTGGTCGGGGTGAAGATCGGCTCGGGCAGTCGCGACCCGTCCATCAGCCCGGGAGGCAGCGTGATGCCGCAGACCGTCCCCGCCGTCGCGTATTCAGCCCAGCCAGATCCGGTGAGATAGCCGCGCGCCACGCACTCGACCGGAATCATCTCCAGCCGCTCGCAGACCACCGCTCGACCAGCAACCCGGCCGGGCACGTCCGTGGAGATTACGTGATTCTCGACCACATCGGCAAGCTGGTGGAACCACCACTGGGACAGCTGGTTCAAGATCAGCCCCTTGTCCGGGATCAGGCTGCCCAGCACGTAATCGAAGGCGCTGATCTTGTCGGTGGCCACCATCAGCAGTCGCCCTTCGCCCAGCTCGTAGAGCTCGCGGACCTTTCCAGCGTGGACGAGTGGCAGGTCGAGCTGGTCGGCGTACATCGGCTCCCCGGAAGTGGCGGCCACCGGTCAGGCGACGTCGCGGCGCACGGTGAAGATCACGCCGGCGATGGCCGGCAGCAGGCACCATACCGCCAACACGAGCATGCCCTGCCACCAGCTGAACGGATCTTGGGCCGCGAACAGGACGGGGCTCGTCACGCCGAGCATTGCGTTGGTCGCCCCGGTCGGCATCAGGTTGAGGCCGATATCCCATTGCTTGACGAAGAACAGCGCGGTGAGGGCCGGCTCTAGGACGTACGCAAATCCAATGCCGACCAGCATGGCCAAGACCATGTTTCGGATGAGGATGCCCAGGCCCATCCCGATCATCGTCCAGAGGGCGATGGACACCACTCCGAGGATCAGCGAGCGCCAGGTGTCACCTCGATTGAGAAACAGCGACCCGTCCTTGATCAGCACGAACGGGATGGCGACGAGCACCCCGGCCACCACGCTCGCCAAGCCGTAGAGCGCGCCGAACGCCAGCAGCGTGAGCGCCTTGGCGCGCAGCACCCGTGTCCGGATCGGTGTGGCCAAGTACGTTGTGGCCATGGTCTTGTAGCGGTACTCGCCGCCCATGGCGAGAATGCCGATCACCAGGGCGAGAATCCGAGCCAGGGTGTTGCCGCCGTTGTAGACGCTGCGCAGCGTACCCGGAAGCCGAAACGCTGGGGTGGGATCGCCGACGGTCGACTGCGCGAGACCGGCGGTGAAAGCCGGGACCAGGGCGTACGCGCCGCCGAGCAGGAAGACGCAGATCAGCATGATCCACCAGAGCCTGGTGGTGGAGAGCTTTCGGATCTCCGATACCAGCACGCCGCTCACCCCGACGCCTCCAGCATCTCGAAGAACTGTTCCTCCAGGTCGTAGGGCTCCCGCGTCAGCTCGAAGACCGCCACCTCGGCGTTGAAGAGGGCGGCCCCGATCACGTAGAGATCCTGAGTGCGGACCCTAAGAAATGGGCCCTGCTCATCGGTGCCGCGTTCGATAGCAACGCCCAGTTCGGCGATCGCGCGTTCGGCACGGTCGTAATGGGAAATCCGAACCCGGCTGGTCACCTCCGCAATGCCCAGCTCGGCCATCGTTGCCTGCTTGACCAGCCTGCCGGCATTGATGATGACGATGTCGTCCGCCGTCGCGCCCACCTCGTTCAGCAGGTGCGAGGACATCAGCACCGTACGACCCTGGCTCGCAAAGTTGCGCAGGAACGCTCGCAACCAGCGGATCCCTTCCGGGTCCAGGCCGTTGGCCGGCTCATCCAAGATCAGATAGTCCGGATCGCCAAGCAGGGCGCCCGCCAGGGCGAGGCGCTGCCGCATTCCCATGGAGTACCCTCCCGCGGGCCGGTCGGCGGCCTGCGTCAGACCCATCAGCCGGAGCAACTCGTCTACCCGGTCGTCACCCACGTCAGCGGTCGCAGCGAGTACCCGGAGATGATTGCGACCCGTGCGACCCGGGTGGAAGTTGGCTTCCAGAACGCAACCCACCGTTTGCTGCGGATGGGGCAGGTCGGCGTAGGCGTACGGGCCGAACGTCGCGGCGCCCGCGTCGGGCGTGGCCAGGCCGACGAGCATTCGCAACGTCGTGGTCTTGCCGGCACCATTAGGTCCGAGGAAGCCGGTGACCACGCCAGGTTCGACAATGAAGCTGAGATTGCGGACAGCAGGTTTCCCGCTGAAGCTCTTGCTCAGGCGATCGATGACAATCGGCTCGACCCGCCGCCTGGGAACCGCCGACAGCATCGCCTCGGCCGCCACTTTCGCGGGGCCAGCGGCGGTTGCCGCGCCATAGTCTTGGGTCAGATCCGGCTGCTCGACGAAGGCCCGCCGTGCATGTCCCATCGCCTCATTCTGTCAGCAGCGATCGCTTTGTTGGCGCTCTCCGGGAAACTCGGGATAGCCATGATGACACCCCTGAGTCCGACCCGGAACATCCAGCACAGGAGTGGCCGCCCGACGGTTCCCGTTACACACTGGATGGGACACGACGTTTCCTCATCTCTGCGAAAGGACGCAGCCCCATGACCACTATGACCCGTCCGAGCAACGACCGGATGATCGCCGGGGTCTGTGCGGGCGTCGCCCGCCAACTCGGTATCAAGCCCAACATTGTCCGGCTCTTGTTCGTCCTCAGCCTGCTGCTTCCAGGTCCGCAGAT
>DATFOP010000177.1:0-2311 GCA_035265505.1 Propionibacteriaceae bacterium
GATCAACCACCATCTGGTCATGGCGGACCGCGAGCGAGTGGGTCGGGAAGCCTCACCCACAGCCGTCGTGCTCGACAGCCAGAGCGTGAAGACCACGGAGAGTGGTGGACCGCGCGGCTACGATGCGGGCAAAAAGGTGAAGGGCCGTAAGCGCCAGGTCATGGTGGACACGGATGGGCGTGGTCTGATCCTCGAACCCCAGCCCGCTGATGTCCAAGATCGCGACGGAGCGGTTGCGGTGCTACGCCTATCCCGGCGCGCGTTCCCCTTCGTGGCCAAAGCGTTTGCGGATGCTGGCTACGCCGGCGACAAACCGGCCACGGCGACGATCATCACCGTCGAGATCGTGCGCAAGCCGCCTGACCAGATCGGCTTCGCCGTCCACCCGCGGCGGTGGGTGGTGCTCCCCCGTACAATCTTGCCAGACTCAGCTTCGAGTGGTCGGCGGTGGTCGCTCGCGAGTCTCTGTCCAGGTCCCTCTGGAACACGGGCTCCTTGGCCCAGTTGAGGCAGCATCCTCCACCCGGTCCCAGGACCGGCACCGGCGGAGATGCCCATGGTCCGATCGACGCAAGAACCGATCGTGGTGGCGCGGATCTCCTTCGAGAGCACGAGGCTCAGCCCGCAGTGCTTGGCCGAGACATACGCCCGGATCGTCCCCATCACCCGCAAGGTCATCAGAGCCGGCGTCAAAGCCGCGCCAGAGGCCATCACCCAGCCAGCCGCAAAGGGGAGGACTGAGCATGGCTGAATGTCGGGCTGCGTTCTACGCGCGGGTTTCCAGCGAGGCTCAGGCCCGTGACAAGACCATCGTCAGCCAAGTCGCCGCCCTGCGCGAGCGGATCGCTGCCGATGGGGTCACAATGCTCCCAGACGCCGCCTACCTCGACGAGGGCCACAGCGGATCCTCTCTGGTGCGGCCGGCTCTGGAGCGTCTGCGCGATGCAGTGGCCGCCGGGGACATCGACCGCGTCTACGTCCTCGCACCCGACCGGCTCGCTAGGCGTCATGCGCACCAAGCCCTGCTGATGGAGGAGTTCCGGCGCGCTGGCATTGAGGTCGCCTTCCTCAACCGCCCCATCGGCGCCAGCCCTGAGGACGACCTCCTGCTCCAGATCCAAGGGGTCATTGCTGAGTACGAGCGTGCCCAGATCCTGGAGCGGGGACGACGGGGACGGCGCCATGCCGCGCGTTCTGGTTCAGTCAGCGCCCTCGCAGGCGCACCTTACGGGTATCGCTACATCACCCGCGAGCGAGGGGGTGGGGTTGCGCGGTTCGAGATCGTGCCCGAGGAGGCACGCTTTGTTCGCCTGATCTTTGCCTGGGTTGGGCTCGACCGCCTGAGCCTGCGCGAAGTCTGCCGCAGGCTCCAGCAGGCAGAATGCCGGACCCGTTCAGGCACCACACGGTGGTGGGCCTCTACCCTTCATGGCATGATCGAGAACCCCGCCTATACCGGCAGAGCCATGTATGGCCGCTTCCACGCGGTCGAGCCCAAACCGCGGCTCCGGCCCATCCGCAATCACCCGGCTCATTCCTCACGCCCGACCACGCGCGTGCCGGTCCCGAGCGAGGATTGGGTGGCGGTGCCCGTGCCAGCGATCGTCGATCCCGCGGTAGCCGAGGCCGCCAGGGCTCAGCTTGCGGAGAACCGGCGGCGCAAGCGGGAACAAACCCGAGGGCCGGGGTGGCTGCTTCAGGGTTTGGTTGTGTGTCGGCGCTGCGGCTATGCCTACTATGGCAAGGCGACTCCCGGGCTTGCTGAGCGCCATCGCCCGGGTGCGTTCGGGTACGGCGCCTATCGCTGTATCGGCAGTGACGGACACCGGTTCGACGGCAAGGCGGTGTGCGCCAATCGCCCGGTGCGCAGTGATCGTCTTGAGCGCGTGGTGTGGGCCCATATCGAAGCTGTTCTCAATGACCCTCAGCGGATCACTCACGAGTACCGGCGCCGCCTCACGGACCTTGCATCAGAAAGCCAGCCCAATACGGATGTCGGGGAGGTCGAACGCCGCATTAGCACCCTGCGGCGCGGGGTTGGGCGGCTGATTGACGGCTATACTGACGGGGTGATTGAGCGTGTGGAGTTCGAGCCGCGGGTCGCCGACCTGAGGGCCCGGATCGCCCAGTTGGAGGAGCATCGCGATGCGCTGGCAGCGGCCAGCGCAGCCCAGCGCGACCTGACCCTGGTGATCGGGCGCTTGGAGGACTTCTCGATCAGGGTCCGTGAGAACCTCGACCTGCTCGACTGGTCTGCCAGACGTGACGTCATCCGGCTGATGGTCCGCCGCATTGAGATTGATGACAGCCA
>DATFOP010000178.1:0-3960 GCA_035265505.1 Propionibacteriaceae bacterium
GCGTCATGCTCGTCCACGACGTCGCCGACCAGCTCCTCCACCAAGTCTTCGAAGGTCACGATTCCAGCCGTGCCGCCGTACTCATCGACCACGACGGCGAGTTGGAGCCCCCGCTGCTGCAGCAGGTCCAACAGCGGATCCACTCGCATGAACCTTGTCACCACGACCGGCCTGCTCATCACATCGCGCACCCGCGTCGAATCGCGCTCGGACTCCGGTACGGCCACTGCCTTCTTGACGTGGACCAATCCGCGCACGTCGTCGAAGCCATCCCCGATGACCGGGAAGCGGGAGTGGCCGGTTGCCCTGGTCGCCTCGATCACCGCCACCACGGGTTCCGCCTCCCGGAGGGTCCGCATCTGGGTGCGCGGCGTCATCACGTCGGAGGCCGTCTTGTCACCGAAGCTCAACGAGCGTTCCATGAGGGCCGCCGTCTCTTGCCCGAGCGCTCCCTGAGCGCCGGCCCTTCGTACAACAGACGCCAGCTCGTCAGGCGTACGAGCCGACCGCAGCTCCTCCACCGGTTGCACCCCGACGAGCCGCAGCAGCCGGTTTGCTGTGCCGTTGAGGAGAGCCACCAGCGGACGCGTGATTTGGGTGAACACCAGCAGCGGCAGAACCACCCACCGGAGGGTGCCGACCGGACGGGAAAGCGCAATGTTTTTGGGGACGAGCTCCCCGAACACCATCTGCACCGCCGTCGCAATGAGCAACGCCAGGCCGATCGACACCGCCCCGATGACCCGGGTGCTGAGGCCCAATGCTTCGAGCGGTCCGCGGAGGAGCGTCGCGAGTGACGGTTCGGCCACCAAGCCGATCGCCAGGCTGGTGACTGTGATGCCGAGCTGAGCCCCTGACAGGTACGTCGACAGCCGGCGCAGGAGTGCCGCGATGGTGCCAAATCGGGGAGTCCCTTCGGCCGCCCGGGCCTCGACCATGTTCCGGTCGATCGTGACCAGCCCGGTCTCCGCCGCCACGAACAACGCGTTGCCGATGATCAGCAACGCACCAACACCAAGCAGGATCCAGGCGGTAGTCACTGCCGCTCCCAGGACATGCGCTGCCGGCGATGCTCGTCCGGAGTTTCCGGCGCGCGATTCATAGAGCGATCTTTCCCTAGAGGAGGAACGGCGGATCACAGTGGACCCGTCGGCAGGCGATGAGTGTGCTTTCCTCTCCGACCTGTCCGGCTTAGGAAGGCACCAGGACAACCTTCCCTATGTTGCGCCGCTCGGCAAGATAGCGGTGCGCCTCACCGGCGCGTGTGAACGGAAACGACGTCGCGACGACTGGCTGGAGGCGCCCCGCCTCGAGATCGCTCATCAGCGGCGCGGTGATCCGGTCGATGTCACCGTCCCGGTTCCACCAGGAGAGCAGGTTGAGTCCGAAGACGCCCCGATTCTGGTTCAACAGCCGTGCGCCGTTCCACCAAGGCATGGTGGCTGTAGGCAGCCGTAGCAGCGATGACACCGCTTTGGTGATATTCCGGCCCCCCTCGTCCATCGCTTCGGACAGTCCGTACATGATCAGCCGGCCGCCCGGTCGCAAGATCCGATAGTCCTTGCGAAACGAGGTCGGACCCATGGGGTCGATGATCAGATCGACCCCCACACCGTCGGTGAGGCGCCTCACCTCGGCTGCGAAATCTTCAGTCCGGTAGTCGATCGCGTGCCGGACGCCGTGAGCGCGAATGGCCTCATGCTTGGCCCGCGATGCGGTACCGAAGATCTCAGTGCCGGTATTCCGGGCGATCTGAGTGGCCGCAATTCCCACACCGCCCGCGGCGGCGTGGATGAGCACCTGGTTGCCGGGGCGCAAGCCGCCCATGATGATCAAGGCGGCGTACGCGGTGGCATAGTTCACGCAGAATGCCGCGCCTTGCTCAAAGCTGACATGGTCCGGCAGCGGCAGGACGCTGCCGGCCTTGACCGTCACCAGCTCGGCTTGGCCGCGGAATCGGGTGGGAGCGATGACGCGCTGACCAGCCCGAACGTTCTGGACGTCTGGACCGACAGTCTCGATTTCTCCAGCCACTTCGTAGCCCAACACGCAGGGTGGTTTCGGGGCGTTCGGATAGAACCCCGTGCGGGCCATCGTGTCGGCGAAGTTCAGGCCGGCGGCTCGCACCGCGATTCGGACGTCGCCCGGCCCGACCTGCGGATCGGGCCATTCCTGCACCCGCAGCACATCCGGCCCGCCGGTGTCGGTCAGCACCACAGCCTTCATGGCACGAATGTATTGCTCCGGTCCGGTGACGAGCCGACGTGCTCCCGGCGGTGAGCGATGGTGACCAAACCTGGCTGCCGCTCGCGCGATGACACAATCGGGTCGTGTCAGATGCGCCCGCTTCACCGCACCTCGCTGAGAACTCTTGGAGCCGAGCTGCTCAGCCGCCGACAACCGGACGCCGATTGCATGAGCTGGCGATCGAGCTGGCAGCCATGAGTCAGAACGGCCTGCACTACGCGACGGATCGATACGACATCGCTCGGTACGAGAGGATGCGCCAGATAGCGGCCGAGGTGTTGAGCATGATCGCGGCAGCTGAGACCGGCGCTGGGCCCAGCGCAGAGGACTTCCACCGATCGCTGCTTGACGAAAGGGGCCACGCGACGCCGAAGGTCGATGTCCGGGCGGCCTTGTTCGACGGGGATGAACGGGTCTTGCTTGTGCAGGAGGCGAGAGATCGGCGCTGGACTCTGCCCGGCGGCTGGGCGGACGCTCTGGACACACCGGCAGCGGCCGCCGCCCGCGAGTTCTTCGAAGAGGCCGGGATTCCGGTTCGGATCACTCGGTTGGTGGCGCTGCACGACGGCACTCGGGCCAACGCCCACCGTACCGATGCGACCGGCTCGCCCTGGCACGTCTACAAGTTGATGTTCCTGGCGGAGCGTCTAGAAGGCTCCGCTGAGGAGCCGGTCGCTGGTCTGGATGGCGAGACCTTGGATGTCGGTTTCTTCGATATCGACGCCTTGCCGCCGCTGTCCACCGGCCGTACGACTTCCGAACAACTGCGCTTGATGCTCACCGCCCACCGCCAACCGTCGCGGCCGGCGGTGTTCGACTGAACGGGGCGTCCTGGCGTGCTACTTGCTGGTTCCTCGCGAAACCGACCCCTGGAGCTGCCGCTGGAAGATCAGATAGATGATCAACACCGGCACGACGGTGATCACCACGGCGGCGAAGAGTGCCCCGAAGTCCACCGAGTAGCCGGCCTGGGATGCGAAGGACGCCATCGCCTGGGTGAGGACGTAATTGTCGGGGTTGGTGTTCAGGGCGATGGGCAGCAGGAACTGGTTCCATAAGCCCACAAAGTTCAGAATCGCGACGGTAGCCAGACCCGGCCTGGCCATTGGCAGCATGATCTGGAAGAAAGTCCGCCACTCACCTGCGCCGTCGACCGCGGCCGCCTCGGCGATCGACTTCGACAGCGACCTGAAGAAGGCATAGAGGAAGAACACGGTGAACGGGAACGCGAACGCCGCGTAGGTCACGATCAGCCCAGGCAACGTGTTGAGCAGACCGATTCCCCGCAGCACGAAGAACAGCGGCACGATCGCCAAGAAGATCGGGAACGTGAGCCCGGCGAGCATCAGGTAGTACAGCGCCCGGTTGCCAGGAAAGTCGAACCGGGCAAGTACGTAGGCCGACATCGAACCGAACGACATCGTGAGAATAAGCGCGCCGACCACGACGATCACCGAGTTGAAGAAGAAGCTTCCGATTCCGGCCGTCGTCCAGGCATTGACGTAGTTGTCGAAGCTCCAGCGCTGCGGCAGCGCGAACGGTGAGGCGAAGATCTCCGAGCTGGTCTTGAACGAGGAGATGACGACCCAGATCAACGGAAGGATGATCATTATCGACCAGATGATCAAGACGGTATGCGAGAGGCCGGTCACCGTCCGATCGGCGGCCGTCTTGGGACCCTCCCCGGCCTCGGGTGGCTCGAATGGCGCTCGC
>DATFOP010000179.1:0-15376 GCA_035265505.1 Propionibacteriaceae bacterium
CCGCCGGAGGACGGCTGGGCGCAGGTACGGCCCCCAGACGGCGCACCAGGTCCGACGCTGAACTTCGAGTATGAAGCCAACTACGTGGCGCCGACTTGGCCAAGCGTGCGCGGTGAGCCCCAGATCCAGGAGCATCTGGACATTGCAGTAGACGATCTTGAGGCGAGCGTCAGGTGGGCCATTGACGTCGGTGCGACAGTGGCGGAGTACCAACCGCAAACCGACGTACGGGTCATGTTCGACCCGGCGGGTCACCCGTTCTGCCTTTTCCTGTGAGTTGTCGTCGTCTAGGGCGGTTGGGGTGCGCTGCTGGTGTAGGTGTGGCCGGTGGGGGTGGTGATCATCACCGTGTGTGGGCGGCTGTGCCGCCCGTCGTCGGTCACCGTGGCGGTCCAGCCGGGCATTTCGCGGACGTAGTTGCCGCGTTCACACACCCCGCGCCCATTCGCCAACGTGGTGGGTCCGCCGTCGGCGCGGCGGTGCACATGGTCCAGATGGCGGATCGGCGCATCGCAGGAGGGGTGGCGGCAGGTTCGGTCCCGCAGGCTGATCAGCTGGGCCAGCCAGCCGTCGAAGCGGCGGCGGAACCGATCCCCACCCACGATCGGGCCGCCGGCCGGGGCGGTGAACAACCGCCGCCACCACACCCGGCCCCGACTGGAGCGCAGCAGGTCCCCGGCGATGCCGGCCGGGACCGGGCCGTGGCCGAGGATCTCCGCCGGTGTGTCGGCTGTGGGGTTGAGCAGGCTGCTTAGCGGCATCAGCAGGTGCAGCTCGATGTTGACGTCGGCGGCGGCTTGCCCGGTGGAGCTATCTCCGACGCTGACGCCAGCCCAACTGACATTCCTCAAACGCTATCGGCACCCACCGATACTATTCGCCCAACCGTTCGATAAGAATCAACAGGGTCGCCGGAGCTTCCTAGTGCGTTGCGGAATGCCGAACAGGCTCGGTGACGCGATCAGGACGGTTGAGGGCGCCGAAGCCTACTTCTTCTTGTCTTTGTCGATGACTCGGTCGGCCTTCCGCTCAACACGTTCGGCCTCTGACTTGCTGAGGTTGCCAGCCTTCCGTTGCTGCGAAGCACGGGCCTTGGCGTTCTTGGCGTGCTTCGCATCGGGCATCGGGTAGTTGCCGGACTCCTTCTTAGCCTCGGGCGTTTTCGCGCGCTCCGGTAAGCCGAAGTCCTTGGCCGGCAGCTTCTCGCGCTTCTTCGGACTCAGGTCTCCCATCGTGATCAACCTCCTTGGAGACTTTGATCTCTGCTTGGTGCCGGGTCGTCAGTCGAGCCCTGCTTTGTCCACGCGGCGATGGAACCGCATTCCGGCGAGCCCGCCGAGCATGGCGCCGCCCAGGCTGGCCGCTGCGATTCCCACTGCGGTGATCAGTCCGGCCGTGGTCAAAGTGCCCTCGTTGATCGGGATTCGCGGCAGGTTCAGATTCGCCAGTACGTTGTACCGCGATCCTGCTCCTGCTACGACCACTGCAGCGATGATGGCGGCTACGACTGCCCACAGCCACACGGCGATGCCTTGCCGGAGGCCGTTGAACCGGGCCATCCGCCCGGCGACATAGCCGCCGCAGAAGTAGGCGACGAAGATGATGGCCAATAGTGCAATGCCACCGGCGATCCCGACGCTCTGTACCTCCCCGGCGGTCGGATTCGTGGTATTGACGTTGGTGGTGTAACCGAGGGCAGTGCCGGCCGCTGCGACTATTGCGGTGAGCAGCACAGCCATTCCGGTGGCCGCCAGCCACCCGAAGAAGGCTGCGCCGAACTTCATCCCGCCGAACTCTTCCTTCTGCCGGGCGACAACTTCCCGCCGGTCCGGAGTCACCGGAATGTACTCGGTCTGCCCCATATCAGAATCCCGTCCTGTCGTAGAAACGTTGTTCGGATCAGGCGGAGGATTGACGGCCGTACTCATGACAACTCCTGTCGGCTAGCGAATGATCAAATCTACCCACGGACTCTACGATCTAACGCGGTTCCCCACGGCAGAATCGCCAGTCGCGCACCGAATTCCCCGGAAAGGCCACGAGCGCCGGTCTATGCTCGCGATAGGCCACAACAAGGAGTCGACCCGCATGCTGGTTGGAGTACCTGCCGAGGTCAAGAACCACGAATATCGGGTCGCTATCACTCCGCCGGGTGTGCATGAGTTCACCCGGCACGGACACTCCGTGGTCGTAGAGTCAGGTGCCGGTCTGGGCTCGTCGATCACCGATCGCGAATTCTCCGCCGCCGGGGCGACCATTGTGCCGGACCCGGAGGACGTTTGGGGCAAGGCTGAGCTGGTCCTGAAGGTCAAGGAGCCGATTGCCGTCGAATACGACCGGATGCGCGAAGGCCAGACCCTGTTCACCTACCTCCATCTCGCCGCGAATCGTGATTGCACGCGCGCGCTGCTTGACGCTCACGTGATCGGAATCGCTTACGAGACAGTCCAGCTGCCCAACGGCTCCCTACCCTTGCTGGCACCGATGAGTGAGGTAGCCGGTCGGCTTGCGCCGCAGGTCGGGGCCTATCACCTGATGCGGCAGGGCGGTGGCCGTGGGACGTTGATGGGCGGAGTTTCGGGCGTCTACGCGGCCAAGGTTGTGGTCATCGGGGCCGGTGTGTCCGGTATGAATGCCGCCGCCATTGCGCTCGGCATGCAGGCAGAGGTGTTGCTCCTCGACAACAACATCGACAAGTTGCGCGAGGCCGACCGGATCTATCAAGGTCACCTGCAGACCGTCGCGTCCAGCGCGTTCGAGATCGAACGTGCTGTGCTCGATGCCGACCTGATCATCGGTGCGGTGCTGGTACCGGGCGCCAAGGCGCCCACGTTGATCAGCAACGACCTGGTGTCGCGGATGCGGCCCGGCAGCGTCCTGGTCGACATCGCCATCGATCAAGGTGGCTGTTTCGAGGACAGCCGACCCACCACACACGCGGAGCCGACATTTCGCGTGCACGATTCAGTCTTTTACTGCGTCGCCAACATGCCGGGAGCCGTGCCGAATACGTCCACCTACGCACTCACCAACGTCACGCTCCCTTATGCGCTGAGCCTCGCCGATCATGGGTGGCACGACGCCCTCAAGGCCGACCCGGCCCTCGCTCTGGGACTGAACACCTACGACGGGTCACTGACTAACGAACCGGTCGCCGGAGCCCATGGCCTACCGGCCCGCGACCTGGCCGACGTCTTGAGCTGAGCGCCGTGCCGACGCCGGAGTCCGCGATCCGCGCGTTCCTCGATCACCTCGCCGTAGAACGAGGCGTGTCCAAGCACACCGCCCTCGCGTACCGGCGTGATCTCGCTCGCTACGCCGACTACCTTGCCGAACGCCGTCTGTCCGACCTGAATGCGGTCACATCAGGCACGATCTCTGACTACGCGGGGAGCTTGCGGGAGGGCCGACGAGAGGGCGACGGCTGGCGACAGCCGCCGCTGGCCGCGGCGAGTGTGGCCCGAGCGATTGTCTCGGTGCGGAGCCTGCATCGCTTCGCCCACAGCGAAGGCCTGACGGAGGAGGATCCCGCTCGAGCAGTCGCGCCGCCCAAGCCGCCTCGCAGGCTGCCCAAGGCGCTCAGCGTCGCTCAGGTTGAGGCCTTGCTGGCAGCGCCCGGGGAGGCCAACGAACTGGCTTTGCGGGACACCGCCTTGCTCGAACTGCTCTATTCGACCGGCGTCCGCATATCCGAGGCGGTTCAGCTCGACGTGGACGACGTCTGGCACGCGCTGCGCGCGCCCGACGGTCACACGCCCACTCTGCGCGTCCTCGGCAAGGGCAACAAGGAGCGTATGGTGCCCATCGGTTCCTACGCCCGAGCAGCCTTGGACCGTTACCTGGTGCGGGCCCGTCCGGCGCTGGCAGCTCGGGGATCAAGCTCCCCGGCCCTGCTGCTGAATGCGCGGGGCGGACGGCTCAGCAGGCAGAGCGCCTGGACCGTGCTTGCCACGACCGCGGACAAAGCGGGCATCGAGGCGGACATCTCACCGCATACGATGCGACATTCCTTTGCCACCCACCTTCTGGACGGCGGCGCCGACATCCGGGTTGTGCAGGAGCTGCTCGGCCATGCGTCGGTGGCAACGACGCAGATCTACACACTGGTAACCGTCGACCATCTTCGGCAGGTCTACCTCACATCGCACCCTCGCGCGTACTAGGCTTCGGCGGGATGGAAGGGGAGCGAGCAGCCACGACCGACGCCTCGGAAGCGGCCCTGGCCGCCGAGGAGCTCGAGGCGCTGCTCAAGCCCGACGACGCACCCGCCGAATTTGTGGTGCCCGAACCAGTGGCGGGCGAGCAGCCGTCGGCCAAGGGACAGAAGATCGGCCCCACCGGGCGGCCGTGGCCAGACTTGCCCGAACCGCCGCCGGTGTACTCTCACGGTCCGGCGATGATCATCGCCCTGTGTAACCAGAAGGGTGGTGTCGGCAAGACCACGACCGCGATCAATCTGGGAGCCGGGCTTGCCGAGCTGGACCGGAAAGTCCTCCTTGTCGACTTCGATCCTCAGGGCTCGCTCTCGGTAGGTCTCGGAGTCAACCCGCACACCCTTGACCACAGCATCTACGACCTCCTACTCGGTCGGGAGGTAGCCGTCGACGAGGTGATCAACCCGACTAACGTCGAGAACCTCGATATCCTGCCCAGCAACATCGATCTCTCCGCGGCCGAAGTGCAGCTGGTCTCCGAGGTGGCGCGGGAACAGACGCTGCTGCGAGTACTGGAGAAGATTCGCTACCGATACGACGTGATCCTGATCGACTGCGCGCCGTCGCTCGGCTTGCTCACCATCAACGCGTTGACCGCCGCCGATAAGGTGATCATGCCCTTGGAGTGTGAGTTCTTCGCCTTGCGTGGTATCGCCTTGCTCACCGACACCATCGCCAAAGTTCAAGATCGTCTCAATGCCAAGCTTGAGATTCTGGGCATCCTCGGCACCATGTACGACCCGCGGACTCTGCACTGCCGTGAGGTCTTGGAACGAGTGGTCGAAGCGTTCGGCGACACCGTCTTCCACTCTGTGATCCGTCGTACGGTAAAGTTCCCGGAGACGAACGTCGCCGGCGAGCCGATCACCACGTACGCCTCCTCATCACAGGGGGCGGCGTCATATCGAAGCCTGTCTCGTGAGGTGCTGGCCCGGTGCCGCGTCGAGTAGGCCTCCCCGGGGCTTCTGAGCTGTTCCGCTCGACCGATCGAACCGGCGACCTGCAGCCGACCGAGACGCCGCCGTCGCGAGGCAGTGGACGCGTCCGACACGATGAAAAGATCACGGTCTACGTAAGCAGCGATGAGCTGCTCGCTCTGGAACAGGCCCGGCTCACGCTGCGAGCCAGGCACGCGATGGCAGTGGATCGCGGCCGGATCGTACGGGAAGCAATGTCAGCGATCTTGGCTGACTTCTCCGAGCATGGCCGCGATTCAGAGCTGGTCCGACGGCTGTCGGACGCTGAGGATCGCCCCCAGCCGTGAGCGGACCCAAGCTGAAGGCGGAGGTGCCGCTCGGCACCGACGGCTCGCCGGATGGTGCCTTTCGAGTCCGTCTGGAGAACTTCGAGGGCCCGTTCGACCTCCTGCTGCAGCTCATCTCCAGGCACAAGATGGATGTCACCGAGGTGGCACTGTCCCAGGTCACTGATGAGTTCCTCGACCATCTCAAGGCTCATGGCAAGGACTGGGACCTCGACCAGACCAGCCAATTCATCGTGGTGGCCGCGACATTGCTCGACCTCAAGGCGGCCCGATTGATCCCTTCGGGCGAGGTGGATGATCCGGAGGATCTCGCGCTGCTCGAGGCCCGTGATCTGCTCTTCGCCCGGCTGATGCAATACCGCGCGTTCAAGCAGGTGGCGGCCTATCTGGCCAGCACCTTGGATCGGCAAGGCCGTCGGTATCCTCGCCAGGTCGGGCTGGAGCCGCGGTTCGCCCGCTTGCTACCCGAAGTCACGCTGTCGATTTCCTCGGAGGAGTTCGCGGCGCTCGCGGCGAAGGCAATGGCCTCGAAACAGGCCAACGTGATCTCGCTGGCGCACTTGCACGCGCCGGCGGTCAGCGTCCGCGAGCAGGCCGGCTTGCTGGTCGCTCGGCTGCGCCGGGCGCGGGCGTCGACGTTTCGAGCGCTCACCGGCGACTCGCCGAACCTGCTCACGACGGTGGCCCGCTTCCTGGCGCTGCTCGAGCTGTTCCGCGAAGGCGCGGTCGGATTCGAGCAGCTGACTCCGCTCGGCGAGCTCACCGTGCGTTGGATCGGCACTGATGATGGAGAGCTGGCCATCTCCGACGAATTCGACGAATCGGCCTTGAACGAACTGAACACCAGCGCTGGAAGCCCGCGATGATCGATCCAGGCGCCTCCACCGAGGACGGGATGGCCGAGATCGTGACCGCCCGTACGGCCCAGGACGTCTCGGGCGAGGTCGAGGCCTTACTGCTCCTGGCCGAAGACCTGATCAGCGAAGATGCCCTTGCTGAGGCGATCGACGTGCCTCGGTCAGTGATCGAGGAGTGTCTGGCCGAGCTGGCCGCTTTCTACGATGAGACCGGTCGTGGCTTTGAACTGCGCCAGCTCGGTGGCGGCTGGCGCTACTACACGCGCGAGGAGCACGCGGATCTGGTCGCCCGCTATGTTCTGGCACCTCAGCAGTCGAAGCTTTCTCAAGCTGCATTGGAAACGCTGGCCGTCGTCGCCTACTCCCAGCCCATCTCCCGGGGTCGGATATCGGCCATTCGAGGGGTCAATGTCGACGGGGTGATCCGCACCTTGCTGGCTCGCGGCTTGATCACTGAGGCGGGACACGACGCCGAGTCCGGCGCCGTAGTCTTCTCGACGACCCCGTACTTCCTGGAGCGGATGGGATTGCGCAGCCTCGACGAACTGCCCGAACTCGCGCCGCATCTGCCCGAGGTCAGTGAGCTGGAAGACGAACTTCGGCAGTTCGCGACTCCTGGGCCTGGGCCTGCGGACGCCAGCCTCGAGCCGGTCGATGGGCGGGCCGAGTTGGATACGACAAGCTCATCCAGGCAGTCCGGCGATGACTGAGGAAGGTGTACGGCTGCAGAAGGTGCTGGCTGCGGCTGGGGTGGCTTCCCGGCGGGCGTGCGAAGTCATGATCAGCGAGGGGCGGGTAGAGGTCAACGGCAGCCTGGTCACCGAGCAAGGTTTGCGGGTCAACCCGGACCGCGACGTGATCCGTGTCGACGGATCTCGGATCCCGCCGCCGCGCCGCCACCTCTATCTGGTGCTGAACAAGCCGCGCGGCGTCGTGTCCACGCTAGCTGATCCGGAGGGTCGGGCGACCCTGGCGGACTTCGTCGCCGATCGCCGCGAGCGGCTGTTCCACGTCGGCCGGCTCGATACGGACACCGAAGGTTTGCTGATTCTGACCAACGACGGAGATTTCGCGCACCGTTTGGCACATCCGTCGTATGAGGTTCCGAAGACCTACTTGGCCGAAGTGGCCGGTGTGGTGAGCTCGGCGACGATCCAGCAACTTCGTGCGGGTCTCGTCCTCGACGACGGACCGGTGAAGCCGACGACCGTCAAGCTCGTGTCCGCCGGGACGGACCGAACTCTGATCAAGATCACATTGCACGAGGGTCGCCAGCACGTTGTCCGCCGTACGATGGAGGCGGTCGGCCACCCAGTGCGGCGCCTGTCACGGATCGGCATCGGGCCAGTCCGGCTGGGACGCCTGAAGGTCGGCGAGTTGCGGGATCTCACCCGGGAGGAGTTGGGAGGGCTACTGGACCTGACCAGTGAACCGACCTGACGGGCAGCTCGGGGGAGTAAGGAGAGTGGTGGACCGCCGGATCTACGGGCTAGAGACCGAGTACGGCGTCGCCTGCACGTCAGGGGGGACGCGGCGACTTACGCCGGACGAGGTTGCCCGTTACCTGTTCCGGAGAGTCGTCACCTGGGGTCGAAGCAGCAACGTCTTTCTGCGCAACGGCTCGCGGATATACCTCGACGTGGGGTCGCATCCCGAATACGCGACGGCCGAGTGTGACAGCCTCGTCCAGCTGATCAATCATGATCGAGCAGGCGAGCGGATCCTCGAAGACCTGATCGTCGACGCCGAACAGCGGCTGCTCAGCGAGGGGATCAGTGGTGACATCTACCTGTTCAAGAACAACACCGACAGTCACGGCAACTCCTACGGCTGCCACGAGAATTACCTGATCTCTCGGGTCGGGGACTTCTCCAAGATCACTGACGTCCTGGTGCCGTTCCTCGTGTCCCGGCAGCTGATCTGCGGTGCTGGCAAGGTGCTCCATACCGCGCGCGGCGCCGAATTCAGCGTGAGCCAGCGGGCTGAGCACATCTGGGAATCCGTGTCCTCCGCGACGACCCGCAGCCGGCCTATCATCAACACCCGCGACGAGCCGCACGCCGATCCCGAGCGTTACCGGCGGCTGCACGTCATCGTGGGCGACTCCAACATGAGCGAGACGACCACGTTGCTCAAGGTTGGGACCGCTGAGCTGGTGCTGCGGCTGATCGAGGCCGGCGTCCCGATGCGGGACTTCACGCTGGAGAACCCGATTCGAGCCATCCGTGACATGAGCCGGGACCGTACCGGTCAGACCCGGGTTGCTCTCTCCAACGGACGCCGCATATCCGCGCTCGAACTGCAGACGGAGTACTACGAGAAGGTGTCGGAATTCGTCCGGCGCGACGGCTCGGCGAACGTGATGACCGAACGGGTGCTCGACCTGTGGGAGCGGACGCTGCGGGCCGTCGCCGAAGACAAGCTGGCGCTGATCGAGAGCGAGATCGACTGGGCGATCAAGCTACGGCTGCTGGACCGCTACGCCGCCAAGCACACGCTCAGTTTCGCCGATCCCCGGGTTGCGCAGCTGGACTTGGCCTACCACGACATTCGCCGGTCCCGCGGGCTCTTCTCGCTGCTGGAGTCGAGGGGGCTGGCCAGCCGGGTGACCAGCGACCCGGCGATCTTCCGAGCGAAATCCGTACCCCCGCAGACCACGCGCGCCAAGCTGCGCGGTGACTTCATCCGCGCCGCTCAGGAGGGTCGACACGATTACACGGTCGACTGGGTGCATCTCAAGCTGAACGATCAGGCGCAACGTACGGTGTTGTGCAAGGACCCCTTCCTGGCGGTCGACGAGCGGGTAGACCGGCTGATCGCGTCCATGAGAAGGGTCTGAGCGGTTCACTGACCCGCTCAGCCGCTGCGGGTAAGGTTCTCCGGTGCGTCTTTCTCCGACCCGCGCGTTGATCGGTTCTGGACTCGGCCTGTCACTGATGTTTGTCGCGGCCTGCGGTGCCGACGATCCAGCTCCCGCCGCGTCGACAAGCGCGACCCCTTCGGCCAGTGCGTCGGCCAGCGGGTCGGGCACGCCGAGCCAGAGCGCATCGCCAGCCAAGATCAAGGCGTCGACCAACTTGGACAAGGTGACGGCGACTGGGGACTACGGCAAGGAGCCGAAGCTCGAGCTCGATGCTCCCTGGGCCATTGACAAGACCCGAAGCAAGGTCTTGAAGGCGAACAACACTGGATCAGTCATCGCCAAAGGCACCACGGTTGAGGTCAACTACGCCGGGTTCAACGCGCGGACGGGAGAGAAGTTCGACGATTCGTTCAGCCGCGGTTCTTCCATCGCCTTCAACTTGGGCCAAGTCGTACCAGGGTTCCAGAAGGGCTTGGTGGGGCAGCATCAGGGCAGCCGGGTGCTGATCGCCATGCCTGGTTCCGACGGCTACGACGCCTCTGGCGGAAACCCGCAGATCGACGTGCAGATCGGCGACACGTTGATCTTCGTGGTCGACGTGGTCGCCGTGCCGCTGAGCGGGCCTGAAGGCAGCAAAGTCGACCCCAAGGCCGGGCTCCCCACCGTCGCGAACAAGGACGGCACCCCGGTGGTGAGCATCCCGAAGTCGGATCCGCCCGATGCGCTGCAGGTTCAGCCCCTGATCAAGGGCAACGGCAGGAAGGTGAGCGCCGAGGACACGATCACCTTCGACTACGTCTGGCAGCGGTGGAGCGACGGCAAGATTGTCGAACAGACCTATGACTCCAAGCCGGCCGAGGCCCCGCTGTCCGAGCTGTTGCCCGGCATGGTGAAGGGGCTGACGGATCAAACCGTGGGCAGCAGGGTGCTGCTGGTCATTCCGCCCTCGGAGGGCTATCCCGACGGCAACGAGAAGCCCATGATCGACAAGGGTGAGACCTTGGTCATGGTGGTCGATCTCTTGTTCACCCAGTCCGGCTGACGCGGCTTTCCGTTATTAGCGCCAGGCCACGACGCAGACAGACCTGCCGCCAAAGTGGCGGCGGCTCACTCCCAGGGCTCTAGTGGTGAGCCTCCAGAAGCGACGCCGCATGGCGGCCGGCGGCGGCCGCAGCGAGGAAGTAAGCGGGATCGCCGTCGAAATCCCGGCCCATGGTGGACAGCCGCACCGGTGATCGCCGCAGCGCCTGGTCCAGTCCATCGAGATCCACCAGGATCTGTCGGTGCAAGGTAAGCGACGCAGCGCCGCTCAGCACCGACTCCGCGAGGTCGACGACGTCCGCCGATTGTGAGATCTCCAGCCGAGCGGCGTGCGCGAAATCGGGCACGGCCAGATCGGCTGGCAGCAACGCGACACGTCCGTACGCCGTCAGGCTGTGATGAGAAAGCCCGTGGTGGCGTGCCCGCTGGTCCGCCCCGGAGATGCGCAGGGCACCTACCGGCCGCCCGCCGAGCGTGCCAGCCGCGTTCACCACCTCGCCAGCTTCGACTCCGGAAAAACCCCAGCGCGTCCCCGTACCGAGATTGCCGGGCCCTTGGGTGACGACGGCGATGTCCGCGCCCAGCGCCAACCGGGCCGCCAACAGTCCCGAATGCACGCTGACCGCCTCCAGGTCGCCACCGAAGGCCTGCCCGACAGTGACGGTCCCGGTCAGCAGACCGGACGACCGAAGTTCGGCGACCGAACGCGAGAAGGCGAGCGGCAGCGCTCCCTGATCGGTCATCACGTAGACGACGCGGGTGGCAGGGCGGTCGTGGTGAATCGCGAGCACAATCGGGGAAAGGGCCGAATGCAGGTCGGCGACGACCACAGGCATTCCGTCGATCGAGTCCGCTTCGCGCAGCAGGTCATGGTGCTCCGAGCCCTGCTCGTCGGCACCGGCAACCATCGCTTGCAATGGCAGATATCGAGCCTTGACGAGATGTCCGGCCGGCTGCGGAGGCTGGGCGGTGACACGTCCGTTCGGGTCCAGGACGGCAATGACCAGTGCATAGCCACCGGTTCCCAGGCCGCGATCGAGTGCGGCCACATTCAACAGCACCCGATCGCCAACCTCCGGTGTGGCCATCAGTGCCGTATACGCGAGGGCTCGGGTCTCGGCTGGCGCGCCGGCATCTCGATCGTTCCGCCGCACTGAGATCTCGACAGCACCAGGCCACGAAGAGCGCACGGCGGTCACCTCGCCGTCGGCCCAGATGATCACCCGTGTGACCCTAGCGGGACGCTGGTAGCTCCGGGCCGACAACCCACGGCTGACGGGGCAGCCGCACCGGATCGAAGCGGTTCAGCAGCTGCCCCAGGTCAGCCGACTCAGCAGACCCGATGAGGCCCAGCGATCTCGCCAAGAGGTTCAGAACGTCGGCCGGCTCCCAACCAAGGTGAGCCAGGTCGGACAGTGTCACCGCCCCATCGCGTTTCGCGAGCCGGCGCCCGGCTCTATTCACCGCTAGCGGCACGTGGGCATAGGTAGGCGGGTGATGCCCCAACAGCGCTGTCAGGAACGCCTGGTTGATCGCAGCTGGCAGCAAGTCATCGCCTCTGACGATCTGGTCGATGCCAGATTCGGCGTCGTCGACGACGACGGCGAGGTTGTACGCCGGCACACCGTCATTGCGCCGAATCACGAAGTCGTCGACGATCCCCGTTACTTCTCCGTGGAGGAGGTCAGACACAGTCATTGAGGCATTGTCGGCTCGCAGCCGCCAGGCGGGGCCGCGCCTCGCGCGCCGGACGGCCCGTTCCGTGGGACTCAGATCCCGGCAGGTTCCGGGGTAAGGACCGATCGCACCGTGTGGCGCCGAGGCGGCCTCAGCGATCTCGCGGCGGGTGCAGAAGCATTCATACGATCGGTCGGCCAGCGCCTCGAGCGCCCGCTGATACGCCGCCGATCGGGTCGACTGGACAACGGGCGCCTGATCGAAAGTCAGGCCCAGCGCCGCCAGGTCGGCACGTTGCTGCTCTGCGAGGCCCGGACGTACCCGGGAGCTATCCAGATCCTCGATCCGCAACAGGAACCGGCGTCCCGTCGACCGGGCGAACAACCAGGCGACAACGGCGGTGCGAAGATTGCCAACATGGAGCTCGCCGGTCGGGCTCGGTGCGTACCGTCCGGCGCCGTGCACGAAACTACCTTCGCATCGCCGGGAACACCCGGTCAGGGCTGGTAGCGTTCCTCAGGCAGCTCAGAAGTACGACGAAGGCAGCGGCCCGCATGACAACCCGCAAAACCGAGCGAATTCTCAACCTCACCATCTGTTTGCTGGTATCCGGCCGCTACCTGCCCAAGAGCCGGATCCGTGAAGCGGTCGAGGGCTATCACGACCTGAGCGACGCGGCATTCGAGCGCACCTTCGAGCGAGACAAAGACGAGCTGCGATCGCTTGGTGTACCGATCGAAGTCGGCAGCTTTGATCCGCTCTTCGATGACGAGCCGGGCTACCGGATCCTGCCGAGCGAGTTCGAGCTCCCGCCGATCGACCTTGACGCAGAGGAGGCGGCCGTGGTCGGGGTCGCCGCGCGAGTATGGCAGCACGCCAGCATGGCGGAGTCCACGACGAGCGCGATCGCCAAGCTGCGGGCGGCGGGGGTTGAGCCGGACACGTCTCAGCTCGGAGCCCTGGAGCCGTCAGTGCAGGCCACCGAATCGGCCTTCGAACCGCTGTGGCACGCGGTGCTGCACCGGATTCGAGTGTCGTTCACCTATCGCGACGGTGCCCGCCGCACCCTCGAGCCGTGGGGGATGACCTCAGCGAGGGGCCGTTGGTACGTCGTCGGTCGCGATGTCGGGCGGGATGCCCCGCGAATGTTCAAGCTGTCGCGCATCCAGGACCGGCCGAAGAACGTTTCCCGCCCCGGCGCCTATGCAGTGCCGGAGAACCTCGACGTGCGCTCGCTGGCCCGGTCGCTCAGTCCACGAGAGCCGACCGCTTCAGCCAAGCTGGGCATCCGCGCCGGCAAAGCGCCGGCGCTTCGGCGGCGAGGAACACCGAGCGTTGCCGACTCGCCGCTGCCCGGTGGCTTCGAGATCTACTCGGTCGGTTACAGCGAGCTGCACTTTCTCGCGAACGAGATCGTCCGGTACGCCGCCGACGTCATCGTCCTCGAGCCGGTGGAGCTCCGGAACGAGGTTCGCCAAGGCCTGCAACGCGTGGCCTCGACACGATCGAACCAGGCCGGTGCGGCATGACATCGCAGGCCCAGGTTCGCCGGCTGCTCAGCCTGGTGCCGTACCTTCGCGACCACGACGGGGCCCGGATGGCTGAGGTGGCCGAAGCGTTCGGCATTTCAGAAGCTACCTTGCGAGACGACCTCAACGTCTTGTGGATGTGTGGCATGCCGGGACTGACCCCAGGCGATCTGATCGACATCGACATGGACGCGGTCGACGGCGAGGGTGTGATCCACCTCAGCAACGCCGACTACCTGACCAGGCCGCTGCGGCTGTCGGCAGAAGAAGCCATGGCACTCGTCCTGGGCTTGCAGGCTCTCCACGAGATCGCCGGACCGGGCGAACAGGACGCGATCGAACGGGCTTTGAAGAAACTGGAGGAGGCGTCCGGCGGTGTCGTCGTACCTGACCAGGCGTCGGTCAGCGTGACTGCGGCTCGGGGCGAAATACAGGCGCGGCTCAGCGACGGTCTGGCGCGCGGCAAGCGGCTCGATCTGACCTACGACGTTGCTTCCCGAGCAGAGACAACTCGCCGGATGGTGGATCCGCTTCGGGTCTTCGTCTTGGAGGGATACGGGTATCTCGAGGCGTGGTGCTACTCCGCTTCCGCGCTGCGGACGTTTCGGTTGGACCGGATCGCCGCAGTCGAAGTCACCGACATCGATGTAATTCGGCACGACGACGTCGTGCTCAAGGATTTGTCGACGGGCTGGTTCGAGACGCTGAAAGATGCGCCACTCGTGGTTCTGGAACTCGCTCCGGAGGCGGCCTGGGTGGCGGAGTACTACCCGACCGAGACCGTGAACCGCGACGAGAGGGGCGACGTCACCGTTGCGCTTCGGGTCACCGATCCGGCGTGGTTGCGAGGGCTGCTGCTGCGTCTGGCGGGCGGCGCCCGGGTGATCTCACCCGTTGGCGCCGGAGATTCGGCCGCCGAGGCGGCTCAGGAAGCCCTCGATCAGTACGCCGCCCTATTCGGAGGCTGACCACAGCTCGCTGCGTCGGTAGGGTAACTGGAGTGATCTGGGTCTTCGTCTTCGCCGGTATTGCGCTGGCCGGTCTCGTGATGGTGGTCAGCTACGCGGTATGGCTGATCCACAAGGCCGCAGACGTCATGGGTGAAGTGCGCGTGCTGCTCGACCGGGGTGGTCAGCTGACCGACCTCATCGGCCAGATCCAGGTACCGCAGTTCGCGGGGTTCGCCGATGACTTTGCCGAGTTCACCGATGACGTCGACAGCGAACACCCAGTTCGCGGGAATTACGTCACAGGTCTTGCGAAGTAGGATATCGACGAGCTGACGATCGTCAGCGGAAAATGAGGTCGACATGACGCCGCTGGTTTTCGGGCTCGGCGTGTGGGAGCTGCTGATCATCCTGGCCGTGATCTTGCTGATCTTCGGTGGCACCCGGCTCGCCGGTTTGGGCAAGAGCACGGGACGTGCGCTGCGGGAGTTCAAGGAAGAGACGAAGGGTCTGAGCGACATGAAGGAGGGACAGGCGTCGGATCCTGCGTCGGCCCCGGTCATCGGTCCTGAGTCACGAGCCCCGAGCGCTGGAAGCACCTATTCACAGCCCCCCCAGTCAAACCTGCCGAACCCGGGTCCACAGGACCCTTCCGCGGGCGAGCCGCGGAGAGACACCTGATCCGACCCCTCTAACGTGGCTGTCTCTATCTCGATCAAGGGCCGGCCGATCCGCTTCAGCCTGAAGTGGCTCAGACCGCCGCCCTCGCCGCCGGACGGCTCGATGACGCTCTTCGAGCATCTGCGGGAGTTGCGTTACCGGCTGGTCATCGCGTCCTTGGCGATCATCCTCGGCATGATCGTGTGCGGTTTCTTCTATCCTTGGCTGTTCGAGCTGCTCACGAAGCCGTACTACGCCGGCATCACCGATCTGAAGGCAAACAGGCCCGAGGCCATCACCGCGCTGGTCAGCAACGGTCTGTCG
>DATFOP010000180.1:0-2267 GCA_035265505.1 Propionibacteriaceae bacterium
ACTGGCCGACGCAGGCTGGGAGACCTTACTGCTGGAAGCCCAGCCGGAGGTTGGCGGCGCAGTGCGCAGCGACCGTGAGCTGCACCCGCACTTCGTTCAGGACACCTTCAGTGCCTTCTATCCCATGGCCGCCGCCTCCCCGGTCATCCGCGGTCTGCACCTGGAGCGCTACGGGCTGCGCTGGGCGCACGCGCCGGCTGTGCTCGGCCATCCGCGGGCCGACAATTCCTGGGTCATGCTGCACCGCGACCTCGAGATCACCGCGAGCCTCCTCGATGCCGAGCACGCCGGTGACGGCGCCGCCTGGCGAGCGATACATGATCAATGGCAGATCATCGGATCGACCTTGATCGAGTGTCTGCTTACTCCGTTCCCCCCGTTTCGGCCCGGCCTCAAGGCCCTGACCAAGCTGCCACGAGTGGGTGGTCTGTCGTTCGTCCGCAACATGCTCACCCCCGCTTCGACGCTGTTCGGCGACGCGTTCGGCGGTGACGGGGCGCAGCTGCTCCTGGCCGGAAACGCCTTGCACGCCGACATTCCGCTCGATGCTGCTGGCTCGGGTTTCCTGGGCACGCTGTTGATCATGCTTGGCCAGACCGTCGGTTTCCCGGTGCCGGAAGGCGGTGCCGGGAAACTCACCGAAGCCATGCGCGACCGATTCGTCGACCACGGCGGCCAAGTGGAAACCAGGGCACCGGTGGCCAGAATCGATGTCCACTCCGGGAAGGCGGTCGGCGTTCGAGTTCATGATCAGTCGGTACGTGTCCGCCGCGCTGTGCTGGCCGATGTGGGAGCCGAACAGCTGTACGGCCGACTCCTCTCCGCGGATGATCTTCCGTCCAGCGCCCTCGCCAAGATGCGGGCCTTCCGCCGGGACCCAGCGACGCTCAAGATCGACTACGCGCTCAGTGGACCGGTGCCGTGGGCGGAGCAGCCGCCGTACGCCCCCGGCACGGTACACATCGCCGACTCCTACGAGGAGCTGACCACCTTCTACGGTCAACTCAGCGCCGGAGCCATCCCGGACAAGCCGTTCCTGCTGATCGGCCAGATGACCACGGCTGACCCCACTCGCTCACCAGCAGGAACCGAGTCCCTGTGGGCCTACACCCACGTCCCTCAAGAGGTGCGGTCAGACGCCTGCGGCGAGCTGACCGGGTCCTGGGATGCGAGCGAGGTCGAGCGATTCGCTGACCGGATGCAAGCCCGGATCGAACAGCACGCACCCGGGTTCGCCAGCCGCATCATCGCCCGCCGGATCCTCGGGCCGGCCCAGCTCGAGGCGCGCAACGCCAACTTGGTCGGGGGCTCGGTCAATGGCGGCACGGCAGCCCTCGACCAGCAGGTGATCTTCCGGCCTATACCCGGCCTGGGCCGGGCCAACACGCCGATCCGCGGCCTGTACCTCGCCTCCGCCTCCGCGCACCCGGGCGGCAGCGTGCACGGTGCCTGCGGTATGAATGCTGCCCGAGCGGCACTCGCAGCCGCGAGGTTCACACCACGCCCACGAATTCCGCTGAGTCAGCGGCCGGCAAGCCCGACTTTGAGCCCCTAAGGCGTACTTTGAGCCCATTCCTCAGGGCTCAAACACTGTCGGCGGGGCTCAACGTCGGCGTGCGGGGGGATGCTCAGTCGCGCGCGCGGCCCTCGGCGATCGTCAGTCGCGCGCGCGGCCCTCGGCGAGGTAGGCAAGCCGACGAAGAGTCTCACGGTTACGCACCGCGATCATGGCGTGTCGCACCGGCTTGGGCACCAGTAGCGCCGGGCCGCTCGAGGCATCTTCAGCGATAGAGACCAGGCATCCCGTGTCAGAAGGCTCGATGGTGATCTCGACCCGAGCCTCGCCGGCGGGCCATCCCCGGGCCTGTACGACCATCGCTCGCGGTGGTTCGTAGGCCAGCACCTCACTGGTGTCGTCGATCAGCAATGGCCACGCCCCGGCTGAGTGGTGCAGACGAGAACCTACCGAGGGCCAGTCGTGGTCCACGGCTCTCATCCGTGATGCGCCGACCACCCACACCGGATAGACCCAACCGTCCGCGAGCACTGCGAAAACGTCCTCCGCAGAACACCGAAACTGCCGAGACACCGCCACGTGGCGGCCTAACCCTTCTTGCCGAGCGACCGATCCCGGCCGGTATCTTGCTCCGCGTCAGCCATCTCGGGCTTGTCGGGAGGCAGCGAGTCGGCCTTCACCGCGTCCCGCGAACCGAGCGGTTCCTCGGGCCCCCGTGTCGTATCCCGAATCGTCTGCTGCTCAGCCTCCG
>DATFOP010000181.1:0-2437 GCA_035265505.1 Propionibacteriaceae bacterium
CGGCGGCCGCTCCAGCGGTTGACGTGCGCGCCGGAGGTGAGCCAGTGTTCACCAATCTCACCAACCCCAAGGAGAAGTCGGCCGAGGTCGACGCCGGCACGGTGAAGGCCGACGTGGTCCTCGAAGGAACCGACGATGTCGCCATCGGTCCGGCATCGCTCAATCTGGCGGAGGGCACATCCACCATCGTGTACGCGTGGGGCTCGGCGGAGGATGACAACCTCAAGCTGGCGGTCCAGACCATCAAGGGCATGCACGGCAATCCTGGCGGCGTACCGGGTGGCACCGGCGGCCAGGCAGCGTCCGGCGTCTCCCCGCTCCTTGTGGGCCTGTTGGCCATGGGCGTGCTGGGGCTTGCAGTGTCGGGCACCCGCGTAGCTCGGCAGCGGGTGTCAACCACGAGGTGACATCACGTCAAAGTCGACGAGGCGGCTGGCTCTGGCCAGCCGTCTTCGTCGTCTCCGCGCTCAGTGTGCTGGCGGTCGTTTGGCAGCTATCAACCGCTGCTGCCCTGAAGGGCACGGTCACCCAGCCAGGGGATACGGTCCCTGCCGCGTCGCCCTCGACGACGGCCCCCACCCCGAGCCGTTCCGCTCCGCGCACCACGAAGACAGACCGGAGCGCGACCGGGTGGCCAACTCGGGAGGCAACTCCCGACCAGAGCGAGACCGACGGACCGGGACGGCCGGAGCAACTGACCATTTCGCGGCTTCGGCTGAAGATGCCGATCGTGGCCACCACTGTCGACGACGCTGGTTTGATGGCACTTCCCGAGCGC
This sequence comes from Propionibacteriaceae bacterium, assembly GCA_035265505.1. Lineage (GTDB taxonomy): Bacteria > Actinomycetota > Actinomycetes > Propionibacteriales > Propionibacteriaceae > Microlunatus. The sequence goes on from DATFOP010000181.1 coordinate 779, forward strand.
CCCAACAAGATCGGCTGGTATTCCTACGGCCCACGCCCGGGTGCCAAGAGCGGCTCCGCCGTGCTGGCCGGCCATATCGACAGCCGCAAGTACGGTATCGGCCCGCTGGCCGGCCTGCGCCGGCTGTCTCCCGGTGACGAGATCGTGGTCCGGACCGCCGACCGTCCGGTCACTTTCGAGGTGCGTTCGGTTCAGGTCTTCAACAAGCGGGCGCTTCCGCTGAGCGAGGTTTTCGATCGGGACGGCCGACCGAGGCTGCGCATTGTCAGTTGCGGCGGCGCCTATCTGCCAGCCCGGGGTGGGTATCAGGACAATGTCGTCGTCACGGCGGTCCCGCAATGATGCTGGGATTGGTACGCCCGATCGGCGTGGCCACCTTCGGTAAGGTGTCTGGCGTGGTCACCGGCGCGCCGATCGAACCCCAGCCGTCGCCGGAAAGCCACGTGAACCATCACGACGCGACAGACGCTGAGCTCGCAGCCGGCTTCGCCGCGGGAGATGAGCATTGCCTGGAGCTGGCCTTCCGGCGCTGGGCGACGCTGATCTACACCGTCGCGCTGCGAACACTGAACAGCCCCAGCGAGGCCGAAGAGGTCACCCAGCAAGTGTTCGTCAGTGCCTGGCGAGCGAGAACAAACTATCGGCCGGAGGACGGAAGTCTTCCCGGCTGGCTGATCGGTATCTGCCGGCACCGCATCGTGGACCGACAGCGAGCCCGGGGCCGGGATCTGCGCCTCGTTCAGGCGGTGACCAGCGAGGCAGACGTCCGGTTCCAGCACGAATCGATCACGACCCTGATCGATCGTGTCGTGTTGGCCGATGAGATCCAGCGCCTGCCTCATCCGCGCGGAACCATTCTCCAGCTGGCGTTCTGGGAGGGACGAAGCTATCCCCAGATCGCCGAGCAGCTCCAGCTGCCCCTCGGCACAGTCAAGAGTCACGCCCGGCGTGCCCTGCTGCACCTCCGCACTCGGCTTCAGGAGGTCACGTCGTGACCCACCTCGACAGCGAGCTGCTCGCCGGTCAGGCACTCGGCCAAACGGATGAGTTCAATGCCAATCAACTCCAGCACCTTGCCACGTGTCCTCAGTGTCGGGCGGAGGTCGACGAGCTCAGTCGGATAGCGAAACTCGGTCGGGACGGGCGAGATCTCGCGCGTCCCATCGTCGGCGAACAGGCGCTCTGGCGCGCCATCTCCGACGAGCTCGGGCTCGACGCGTCGGCCGCCGCAAGCCCTGCGCTCACGGATACGGGCGGGAGCCCGAATCTTGCACCAACCGAGGCGTCGAAGTCGCCCGTCCACGATCAGGTGCGCAGAGATGAGGTTCCGAATATCCAGCGGGCACCACGTCGATGGATGCTGTTGCTGGCCGCTGCCGTCGGCCTCATCATGGGTGTCGGCGTGACGGCGGCAGTCAACCTGGCGCGGCCTGATGACGTCGAAATCGTGTCGAGCACCACGCTGACAGCCCTACCCGGCGAGACCGGGGAAGGTCAGGCGGCGCTCGTGCGCGATCAAGGGGCGACAGCGCTGCGGATCAGCGTCGAAGGATCAGCGCCGTCATCGGAGTATCGGGAGGTCTGGTTGATCAACAACGACGGGAAGCGGATGTACTCCCTCGGTGTCCTGCCCCCGACGGGCAGCGGGACCTACCCAGT
>DATFOP010000182.1:0-2844 GCA_035265505.1 Propionibacteriaceae bacterium
AGCAGCGGCCAGAGGAAGGCGTTCCAATTGGTGGTGAAGAGGAGGATGGCGGCGGCGATCACCGCCGGCCGGGCCAGCGGCAGCGCGATCGAAAAGAAGATCCGAAAGCGGCCGGCGCCATCGACCCGGGCCGCGTCTTCCAGCTCGCGAGGCAGGGAGAGGAAGAACTGGCGGAAGAGGTAGACGCCGAAGACGCTGGCGACCGAGGGCAGGATGAACGCCGCGTAGTTATTGACCAGATCGGCGCGCAGAAAGCCGATGAACAGCGGCACGATCGTCATCTCGGACGGGATCATCAGGGTGGCCAGGACGAGGAAGAAGAGCACGCCGCGCCCCGGGAAGTGGAGGCGGGCGAAGGCGTAGCCGGTCATCGCGCCGCTAAGCAGACTGAACGCGGTGGCGACCGTGGCCACGATGAGACTGTTGACCAGCCAGCGCAGCACCGGTTGCGCGAAGACCTTGGCGTAGTTCTCGCTCGTGACGCGGCGCGGCAGCCACTCGATGTCGCGGGTCATGATGTCGCCGGGCCATTTCACCGAGGTCGACACCATCCAGACGAAGGGCGCGGCCCAAGCGACGACCACCAGCATGCCCAGCACCCAGAGGACGACCACGGTCCCGGAGACGCGCCGTCGGGGTTGTGGCTGCGAATCCGCGGGCGTGGCCACGCTTACCACCGTTGCACCCGCAGCAGGCGCATCTCGACCACGGTGACGATCAGGATGGTGGCGAAGAGCATCAGCGACAGGGCCGCGGCATAGCCCAGATCAAAGTCGCGGAAGCCGATCCGGTAGATGTAGATGATGACCGAGGCGGAGGCGTTGGCCGGGCCGCCGTTGGTCATGATGTAGATCTGGCTGAAGACGCGCAATGTGCCGATGATGAGGAGGGTGATCACCAGGCTCATCGCCGGCTGCAGCAGCGGCAGCACGATGTGCCTGAGCACCTGGAACCGGCTCGCGCCGTCGACCTGTGCCGCTTCGCGCAGCTCCTTCGGGATGTCCTGTAAGCCAGCGAGAAAGATGACCATGCTGAAGCCGGCGTCCCACCAGATAGACGCGAGGGCGATGCCGAACAGCACCCAGGCCGGGTTGGTCAGCCATGGCACATTTGGGATGCCGAGGTAGCCGAGATACTGGTTGACCAGCCCAAACCGGGTATCGAGCAACCAGACCCAGACTAGCCCGATCACGGTGACGGCCACCACGTTGGGGGCGTAGAAAACCGTGCGCGCCAGCGTCGCGCCCCACCAACGCTGGTTGACGAAGAGCGCAAAGGCGAGCGCCACGATCGTCGTCGCCGGCACCACGATAAGGCCGTACTTCAGCGTGTTTGCCCAGACCTTGGGGACGAAAGGATCCGCCAGCGCGCGCCGGAAGTTGTCCAACCCAGTCCAGGCCGGGTCGCCGATGACTCCCCATTCGGTGAAGCTGACGTAGGCGCCAAAGCCGACGGCGATCAGCGTGAACAGGAGGAAGGGGAGAAAGAAGGGCAGAATGAACAGATAGGCGGACCAGTCGATGCGCTCGCCCTGCCACGTCGCGTGGCGCAGCCGGGCGAGCGCCACGGGGCGCGGCCGCTGGCGTGTCGATTCGCGCAAAACGCGCGCTATGGCGGTACCCTCACGGCTGGTCCGTCAGCCCTAGCCGGTTATGCGGCCGGCTACCCTTCTGCCAGATCCGCCTCCCACTGCTCCGCCAGCATCTGCACGGCCTCGTCGATGGGGCGCTCGTTGGCCCAGACCGGGTCCATTGTCTGCGCCACGAATCCGCTGCCCGTGTAGATGGTGAAATCGGGGGCGGCTTTGACCGGGACCTCGCCGATGACTGCCTCCGACATCCCCTCGACGAACGCGGCGCGCAGATCCCAGGGCACCCCGGACGTCTGGTAGTCGTCGCGGTCGAGGATCGATTGCCGGACCGCGGCTCCGCGTCCTTCCGTTGTCCACAGGAAGCTGTTGTCGGAAAGCCACTTGATCGCCTGGGCGGTCATTTCGTAGCGGCTCTCGTCCTCCTGAGCGTACATTTCCAGCCCGCCCAGCTCGAAGTAGGTCGAGGCGTCCTCGCCCACTTGCGGCATCTTGAATGAGGTGAAGTTGAGCCCGTCGGCGACGTAGCCGGCCAGCGTCCACGGTCCGGTGAGGAACATCGCGCCCTGGCCGGTGCCGAACGCTTGATAGCGGTCGGTCACGTCACGCGTGGCGACGCGGTGCTCGTCGAAGAGATCGAGCACCCATTGTGCCGCCGCCTGACCGGCCTCCGGGTTGAGGGCAGCTTCAGTAAGGTCGTCGCCGGCCCGGCGGAAGCCCATCTGGTGGGCCACGATGCCCCACGTCACCGACGGCTGCACGCCGGCGCCGGTCATGAGAAACCCGGAGCGGGTGACCGTGTCGCCATCGCGCACGGTCATCTGCTCCGCCCAGTCGAGCAACTCTGCGCCGGTCTGGGGCGGGCTGCTGGGGTCGAGGCCAGCCTCCGCCGCGTGGTCGAGATTGAGCAGCACTTGGAGGCTCATGGCGTCCATCGGGATCATGTAAAGCATGTCGCCGTAGGTTGGGTAGCGCGACGATTGCAGCGCGTGCTCCGTGAAGTCCGCCAGGTCCAGCTCCGCCGCAGACATCAGCTCGTCGAGCGGCAGGACGACGTCCTTGTCGATCCAGTCAGCCCGCAGACCGGCGGTGCCCCAGCCGAAATCGGGCGCCTGACCGACGGCGGCGGAAGAAAGCACCTTGGTCCCGTACTGATCGTCCGGGACAACTTCCATCCGAATCTGGACGCCTTGATCGGCATGCGCCTCGTTGAAGGCGTCGATCATCTGCTGCCAGACCTCGCCGTCGGAGGCGGT
>DATFOP010000183.1:0-6373 GCA_035265505.1 Propionibacteriaceae bacterium
CCAGGCGAACAATGTCAAGGCCATTCCCTGCGGCCGCATCTCCGCTGGGGATATCCAGCAATCCCGCAAGGCAGGCCACTAGAAATCCCGCCGGCCGCCGATAACACGGCCAGACGGGACGAACCGCGGCCGTTCGCGGACGGCTATACGGATGTCCGCCGGTGGAACGCGCAGCGGGATAAGTCAAGGAAGGTCTGCCCTCGGCGGAGTCGGCCCGTCGGCGGCTCCCGGCGGATGCCAGCCGTCGGGAACGTCCACGCGCAGCACCTGCCTGTCGACGACGGTGAATCCTCGTTTCACGTAGTTCGGCAACGCGCTCGGGTGGTCGAAGTTGTTGGTGTGCAGCCAAACTCGAGTCGTTTCGCCTGCGCAGGCGGTCCAGGCGAGGTCGACCGCCAGCGTCAACGCCGCCCCGCCGAGCCCTTGTCCCTGACGGTCGGGCACGAGACCGAAAGTAACCACCTCGACATCACCGGTTGGGTTCGTGAGCAGCGTCAGCAGGCCGGCGGGCTCGGTATCGACGTCAATCAACCAGTGCTGCTTGCCCGGCGGTGAGCCCCAGCTGGCCCAGCTCTCCGCTGACCAGAGATGCCGGTCGCCGACCTCGTGAAAGATGCGCACGAGCACCGCGTCGTCGGCCGGGACTGCGCGAAGAGTGATCCGCGGGTTGAGGCGCGCTCGGACGAGTTGATCTGGCGAACGCATCTCCAGCGTCAGCCGTGTCTTGACAGCGCTGCCCACGTCATCAGTGTGGCAATCCTTAGGCTGCCGTTGCGATAGATGCGTGCGGTTTCCTCATCAGTCGGCGGATAACACGGAGTCGATGGGTCTCTCCGCTAGCGCACCCGCCTACGGGCGCCGGATCGAGTCAGAACGGGGACCCTCAGCCGAGATGGTTCGGTGCAAGGACCCCGGCAGCAGACGCACCCAATCATCGAGTGCGCGGGGTCAGTCCCTGGGCCGGTGAGCCTGCTTCACCTCGCGCTCGTTGTCGGGTGCCGATCACCTCAGGGCCACCGCTGCCGTCCCCGATAAGGCAGACGATCGGCATGAGCCCTGAGCACCTTTCCACTTCGAGGCGCATACGGAAGTGGCCGGTCCAGACACGAGATCCAGCGGTCCCAGACTCTCGCCACTTGCTACCCGCCCCGCTAGCTTGCAGGATCAGCCAAAGACAGGCCGAGACAGAGGAGAAACATTATGGGCCGGAAGGACATCATGCATCGCACAGAAGGCGCAGTCGTAGATTTGCCAGCCGTCAAGGTCAGAGGCATCGCTGTTAGTGGCATCGCCGCCGGCGGCGTTGCGTTGCGGGCGCTGGCTATGGGCGCACTCGCCGCTGGCGCGGCAGCCATTGGTGCGTTTGCGATAGGCGCGGTGGCTGTGGGTCGTCTCAGAGTCGGCAACGCCGCAGCTAAGAAGCTGAGCGTTGGCCGCCTCGAGGTCGATGAGCTTGTCATCGGGGGCAAGCCGGTACGCGCGGAAGATCTCGGGCCTGTGATTGGCAGCGCCTGATCGCGGCCCCGTGGGGCGGGATGGGGAGCTGGGTGGTCAATGAACTCCGCGGCCAGAACACAGGGCGTCAGGTCACTCCGCCTCACGGGACCGTGTCGCAAGTCGACGGGTTACCGCGGCGCCGCGTCCCGCAAGGGGAAGGGAGGCTTATCGGTCAGGCAGCTTCTCCCAGACCGAGACGTGGGAGCGACTGTCTCCTCTGAACGGTGCCCGGTCCCAACCGCTGTAGCGCTCGCGAAGGCTGAGCCCTGCGAGCCGGGCCATCAGGTCGAGTTCTGACGGCCAGACGTAACGGTGCGGCGAGACGAACCTCGTCAGCTCGCCCCCGATGACCCAAAGGTGGTGCGATACTGCGATCTGAGCGGCCACGTCGTACGCCTCGAAGCCAACGTGGTCGGGCGTGGCCGTGAAGACGTGGGTGGTCTCGCCCGGCGGTAACCGTTGCAGCTCCGGCACATAGTTCTCGATCACGAAGAGCCCGCCTACCGGTAGATGAGCTGCCACGTTGCGAAATGTCTGCACCTGCTCCTCCTGCGTAGTCAGGTTCGTGATGGTGTTGCGGAGCAAGTAGGCCAGCCAGAAGGTGCCGCCAGGCTCCACTGTGGCGAAATCGCCGATCATCACCTTGACGTCGGCGCCCGGATGCTGCCGCTGCAGTTCCCTGGCCATGGCCGGTGAGAGTTCGACGCCGACCACTCGAAGACCGTGTCGGCTCAGCGGGGCGGCGATCCGTCCGGTTCCCACCCCAAGCTCGAGCACGGGCCCTGCCCGCGCGAGACCAGCCAGAAAGTCGACGGTTGCCGTGACCAACTCAGGATCGAACAGCTCAGGCCACAAGATCTGGTAATGCTGGGCGACCCACTCGTCAAATTGGGTTTCGGCCACAGCCAGGAGGATGACCGTTGGCGGTGGGCGATCACAACCCGATATCAGGCAAAGCTCATGTCGAGCCGCGAACCAGGGCACCGCATCGCCGTGCCGCAAGCGGACCGGCTTGCGGCACTTGGCTACCTCAAAATGCGGAACCCTGCGCGACACAATTCGGTGCACGGACCCGACAGCAGGCACACTGAACTGCCGAATTGAGTACGTTGTTCGAGCGGCTGCTTATGCACTATCAGGTACAGCGGCGGTCTGATCAAAGGGTCGGCGAACCAGTGCGCCGGCTACCGCGTGCGCGGCCTCGAACTGGATAGCACGCTCATGACCGAGCGCTTTCCAACGAAAGAGACGGGCCCGGTCACCGATCTGCGACGCTGTGCGACCGGAGGAACCGCAGCACACCGGCGTTGAATTCTGCGGGGTGGCTGTTGAACATGTTGTGGCTTGCCCCCCTGATGGTCAGCCGATCCGCATCCGGCACCAGCTTCGCCAGGCGGTCGGTCACCGCCTTGATGTGCGCCGGTGACTGCGCTCCTGAGACCAGCAGCGTCGGCACTTGGATGGCTCTGGCATCAGAAGCACCGAACGCGGGAAACCCGGCCTTGATTTGAGCCTTGAGCGGGCCGACATTGTCGACGAAGCGCTGGAACATCGCCTCGGGAATGCCTTCCACGACCGCGTCGCTGGAGTTGGCGGCCATGAAGACCCGCAGCGCTCCCGCATCATCGCCACGTTCGAACGCTTTGATCGCCGGGCCCATCCCTTTGACGCCGAACTTGATGAAGCCGATGCCGGCGCGGGGCCGCCGGATCAGCAGCTTGATCACCTGGGCCGGTCGGGGCGGGATGCTGACGTCGAGCAGCGGGAAGGCCGGCGGCTCGAGCAGAACCAGTGTGCGGAGAAGTTCCGGATGCTGTGAGGCAAGGCGCAGACTGCCGAAGCCGCCGGGCGAGGAGTGCCCGACCAGGTGCACTGGTCCCGCGTGGAGTGCCCGGACAAACTCGGCCAAGTCGTCCACGAAGGTGTCGAGGGTGATCGATTCGTCTGGACGCAGCTTCGGGTTCGGCCAGTACCCGCGGCAGCTAAGCGCAATCGCCCGGTAGCCGGCACCGAACGCGTCCATCTGCTGATCCCAGGCGCGGTAGTCACCGACACCGCCGTGTACTAACAGCACGGGCTCGCCCTGCCCTTGTTCGACGTAGGCGAGGTCAACACCATTGACCGTGGCTGTGGACATTGTCGTCCTCCTTCGGGTCACCGCGAGGGCCGTTCACGCCGGCCGATCACGGGCTACACCCCCGAAGCTAGGACCGCCCCGATGCGTCCCCCATCGGGAATTCTCCCCATGTCACCAGGCCGTGCTCCATGGCGAACATCGTCGCCGCGGCGCGGGAGGACACCCCGATCTTGGCGTAGATGTTCTGGACGTGGCGGTCCGCGGTCTTCACCGAGATGCCGAGCGCCTTCGCCACATGCTTGGTTTGTAGACCGCGGGCCAGCAGCGCCAGCACCTGGCCCTCGCGGTCGGTCAGACCGTTAGGGCGATCGAGGCGTGGCACCCGCTGGCCGGCCGACTCGACCACAGCGGCAACCGCGTCCGGATCGAGACGACCTGCCTTCGCCTCGGCGGCGAGGGCTTGCGCAGCCTGCTCGGCCGACATGCCCGCGCGGTGCGGACGTTGCTCGCACTTCGTGTGGAACATGTCCGCCGCGGCGAGCAACCGGGCCGGCATGGTCAACTCGGCGGCAGGCAGGCCTCGGTGGTAACCGGACCGGTCGAGACGCTCGTGGTGAGCGCACGCGACCGGCGCGAGGTCGGCCAGGATCGGCGCGCGCGACAGCACCCGCTCGGTGCGGTACGGGTGCAAACGCACCTGCTCCCACTCGTCGGCGCTCAGCGGACCGGGCTTGCCCCACGTGGCCGCGCTCACCGCCACCCGGCCCAGGTCATGCACCAGGCCGGCGCGCCGGACCCTCCGGGTACCAGCGGCATCCATTCCGCAGCGCGCCGCCGCGGCCGCCGCCAGTTCGGCGACCCCACTCGAATGCCCCGAATGGTAAGGACAGATGAGGTCGGCGAAGCGACCCATCGCCGCGAGCGCGCGATCGACCTCCTCCCCAGCCAACGTCAACCACGGCCGCGGTTCGGCGGCGACGGCCTCCTCCCACACCGACGAGGCGTCCGTGAAGCTCAGCAACTCGGGAGCGTCCGCGGCCACGCATCCGGCCACCTCCGGGTCGAGGCCCCGGCCTGCGTGCTCGCCGATCAACCGCGCCGCGAGCTTCTCGCCCGCCAGGTGGCGCTGCAACGCCGCGTCGATCGCGACGTGCACGATCCGCATCGAGAGCGGGATCGCATCCGCCGCCGCCCGCCGCAGCCGGCCCTTGCCGTCCCAACGGTCGGTCAAGTACGCCAGGCTCGCGGCGACTCCAGCCGGGGCGCCGGTCTGCTCGGCGAGCATCCCGGCCACCTCGCAGTTGGCTGCGATCGCCGGGCGGGACAACCCGACCATCCGGGGCAGGCGCAGCGCGATCTGTATCGCGCGGGCCGGCCCCGAGGCGCCCGGGTCGGGAAGAGCCCGGATCAGGCCGGTCATCACCTCACGGCTGGACCCGTACATCAGCGGGTTGAGGTGTTCGGTCAAGGAACCACCGAACACCTCGGCGGCCAGGTGCGCGTCCGTCGTGCAGCCCGCGTGCGACAGCAGGCTCCCGTAATACGTCTGCACCGCGGTCTGACGGTCGACACCGAGCCGATCTGCCAGCCGCATCGCGATCACGGTCGTGTGCAGGCCGTGCTCGAACGGGAACCCCATGCCGAGGTCGGTGGCGAGGCACAAGGTGCCGATGACCTCAGCAGTGCGCAGCTGCTCGGCCGCCGACCCAGCACCGTGCGGACCCACGCTGCGGAGACTACCGAGGATTCGGCGAATCTCGACATGGAACGGGTCGGCCCATTGCACCGCCGCAGTTCAAGACGGACGGCGTAGACAGAGTGATCGATCTGGGCACCGCGACTAGATCCTTGGCGCACAGATCGATCGATCTCGGGCCGATAACGCGCGATTGGCGATCTAGTCGGGATCGGCGGATCAGGCGCCGGTGCCGGCTACTCCCTCGCCGCCCGGCCAGGGAAGCCCGAGCGAACGAAGGAACCCGACTGAAGAACAGCTGATCAACCGACGAAGAGTGGGGACTTTTCCTTGGCCACCACCGGGGACCACGAACTGGCCGTTGACAACTGGGGTACGACGGCGCTCTGCGAACTACTTCAGGTGCAACTCAGACTGCACCCGCAACTGACCGCTGAACGACCCAGTTGCGGCTCAGCCGACCGCGGTGACGGTAGCCCTAATGGTCACCGTTGCAGCGAAGGTCGACCGGGCCAGACCTGACGCGAGGGCTTCCGTCCCGGATCGTTCCCTCGAGGGCAACCAATCCCGGCACGATGCTGCTATACCTGGCGCAGGAACGCTTGGACCTCGGTGGTGAACCGCTCGGCAGCCTCGACACAGCTGACGTGTCCTACGCCGGGCAGTGCGACCAGGCGCGCGGTTGGGATCGCGGCGCAGAGGGCTTCGGCAACATGTTTCGGTGCCCGGACGTCGGCCTCACCGTGGAGAACGATCGTGGGCACCTCGATCTGGGGTAGCACTCCACGGAGATCGGCCTCTGCCGAGGCAAGCGCCATCGTGCGGAATCCCGCGGGGCGGAACCGCTCGGCCATGTTGGCGCCGAACTCGGCAACCAGGTCTGCCGGAGCCGACGTTGAGAACATGCTCGGCAGGAGCAGCGACACGAACTCCGCAGGAGCCATCCGCGACGCCTCCAGGCTGGTCCGCAACCGCTGCTCGACGGTGTCCGCTGACAGTGAGCCAGCCCACCCGGCGTAGGCACCAGCCAGAAACAGCGCCCGCACCTGGGCACCATGGCGCCGAAAGAACTCAAGCGCCAGCGCACCTCCGAAGGACAGCCC
>DATFOP010000184.1:0-2245 GCA_035265505.1 Propionibacteriaceae bacterium
TTTTTGCAGCAGCCGGACTAGGGCAGGTCCTGCACGCTAATAGACAAGGGCCGCCCGCGCGAGGGCGGCGGCTGCTGGGCTGATCCGACGTCGCCCACCCAGCTCTGCTGGCTCGTCGGACACGTTGATCAGGGTGTCGAAGGCCGCGAGCCGGTAGAGCTCGTGGCCGTCGAGCCGCCTGCCGTCGCCATGCTGCCAGCCGAGGTGCGCGAGCGCTTCGGCGATCGGCTCAAGCGGGATCTCCTGACCGGCCGACGACGCGGCGTAGGTGAGCAGCATGAGAGTGGCATCGCGATCGAACCCGTCCGCGGTCGGGATCAGCTTGTCGGCCAGCAGGTCCCACAACCGTTGAGGGTCACCCAGCGCGCTGGAGCCGGCACGGGTGAGCAGGAGTGTGCTCTTGTACTTGCGCAGGAGCCCCATCGACTGCAGTGATTGACGGAAGTCGAGCAGCGGTGCGGCGAGGCTCTCGCGGTTGTTCTTCCCGATCCAGTCGCCCATCCCAGGGACGACCAGTGACGCGGCCTCGACGTCGGCCGGCGTGAGGTAGCCGGCAGACGTCAGCTCGATGCCACCATCCTTCGCCCGGTCGAGGAACCAGACGTAGGCCCGCACAGCCGCGAGCACCTTGTCGTCGGCCGGACGAGTGCGCTCCGTCACCAAGGTCATGGCGCGGGTTGCGAGGTCCGCGCCGATCGAGGTGTATCGCAGCCGGTTCACCAGATCGACGAGCCGCGGGTGAACGCTGTACTCACGCAGCGTGAAGTACGGCGCCCGCAGCCCCTTGTTCAGCTGGTTGAGATCGAAGTGAGTCGGGTCGTCGACGACCATCGCGATGCTCGCCAAATCGGTGCCCCCACCGGAGTCCTCCGGGGGAGCTGTACGACTACCCGCGACGGCCACCGCCGACGGTGCGTCCGCCGGCGCTGGCAGGACGTCCTCGAGTCGCACGGTGAGCTCCCAGTTGTCTCCGTAGTCGTACACGTAGGCCAGCGCGTCGCCGGGCTCCTGCATCGTCTCGTCGAGCCGGACCTCGGAGGCTGGGATGCCGCCCTCGTCATCGAGCTCACCCTCTTCGGCGTCGTAGGGGCACAAGAACAGCTGAGCCGTCTGGTCGAACGGATGCCCGCCGAGGGAGAAACGGTGCAGGTGGGAGTCGGTCCAGTCGAATGCGACCTGCAACACCTCGTGCACGACATCGAGGGTGAGGTCGGAGCGCAGATCGAGGCGCCGCCAGATCGGCGGCTCGGCGCCATCGAGGTCGACCCGGATACGGAAGATCTTGAGCTCGTCCATCATCGGGCGGCGCAGCTCGGGGCGAGCAGCGCGCCGGGCGACCTTCCCGCCGATCAGGGTCAGATCCCCGGCGAGCTGGCGCAGGTCGGCCAGCTCCATCCCGGAGATTGCCGCCTGGAAGGTGCGGAGCAACTCCGCCTGCGCATCGTCTTGGCCTGACACGGCACCACGGTATTCGAGGTTCCTCCCGCGTCAGGTGGCCGCGTGCGGACATGGGCTTGCCGACATGGCCAAGACGCTGGACGACCTGCTGCCTAAGCGGCCCGGCAATCCTGCGGACCGTGCGCGACACCGCGCCCGGATGCTGGCCGCTGTCCGACGTCACCAGGTGCGGGAGCGCGGGCGATCTGGCGACTCAGGCCCGCCGACCAGTGGCGGTAGTCCACGCCAGCAACCTCGGCTGTATCCCGCTCCTGACACCGCCAGCCCCCTCCTCCAACCTCTCCTTCACCCGCCACCTCAGCACCATCCCCGCCGCCCCGACCTCCCCTTCCCAGCGCCGCCCGCCCTTCCTTCGCCACCCTCTCCATTTCCCACCACCTCTTGCAACCGGGGTGCGCGACCCTGCGAGGTCGACCTACTCGGCGCCGTCGCCCTCGCTGCGCGGGGCCGACGGGCATGTGTGGGGCTCCGTGCGGCTGAACCGGCCACGGGCAGTGGCTGCCTTCGACCAGTCAGACCGGGACTTCATGCGGTCGGCCGCTCCGCGCCTCACCGGGATGTCGGTATCCTGCTGGCTGTCGACGGAGGGCAGTCGGTGGACGACCACGAGGACAGCCTGCACCGGGCAAGGCAGGCGTACGCAGCACAGGATTGGCGCGCCGCCGCTGACTCTTTTGACGTGGTCGCGCCGCATCGACTCACCGCCGATGACCTCGCGGCCTACGCCGACGCGGTGTGGTGGCTCGGGCGGGTCGAAGATGCCCTGAGACTCGACGCAGCGGCGTTC